>DASCQR010000084.1:0-4656 GCA_036013185.1 Candidatus Nitrosopumilus sp.
AGTATGCTTGACCGGTCTACACCACTGGAACCCATGAAAATTTTTCTTTTAGATCATAAAATCTTTTGGTACACAACAAAGATTTTTGTATTGGCAAATTTAGAGTTGAATAATGAATCTTATTCAAAAAATCGATCAAATAATTGAAAAAAGAAGCCTACTAAAACACCCATTTTATGAAATGTGGTCTGATGGAAAATTAACTCAGGAATCTTTAGCTGGATATTCAAAAGAATATTTTCAACTTGTAAAAGCAGTTCCTGAATTTATGGCACCAATTATTGAAAAAGCACCAGATTCTGTAATTCCTGATTTAAGATTCAATCAACAAGAAGAATCTGATCACATAAAACCTTGGATTAATTTTGCAGGTGAATTAGGTATTTCTGAAAATGAATTAATTTCATATCCTGGGACAAATAAAACCAATAACGCAGTGTCAGATTTAGGTGAGTTGATGAATACCTATGACGGTGGTGCTTGTGCAATGTATGCATTTGAAAAAGAAATTCCAAAAATTAGTCAAACAAAGTTAGATGGATTATCAGAATTTTATCAAATGACAAATGATAATGCAACAGAATATTTCAAACTTCATACTGAAGCTGATATTAGACATGCAGCATCTTGGAGAAATATCTTGGAAAAATCAAGTGTAGATACAAGCAACTTGATTGAAATTGCTGAAAAATCTGTTTCAGCACAAAATCTACTTCTTGACAGTTGTTATGAAGAATATTGTTAATCTCATAACATTTTATACCTCAAAAAATTTTTATCATTTTAGGGCCCGTAACTCAGCTTGGTAGAGTAACCGGCTCATAACCGGTGAGCCAAGGGATCGAAGCCCTTCGGGCCCATTTTTTCAATTAGTTTTAAAATAAGTTAATCTAAAAATTATTGGCTGCAATGAGGAATCAGAGTTATATCTGAAATTGATGATTGGAAGGCATTTGACTGAGCTGCCAGAATTTATTTACTGATTTGTTTTTTCACTTTTTCCAGAATTTCTACATCAATCATTTTTTGTTTAAACAGAATTTCTGCAATTTCTAATATGTTGAGAATTGAATGCATTTTAACTCCAAGTTCCTTTAATGCCTCAGTAGCTCCCTCCATTCTATCTACAATCACATAAGTATCTTTTACTGGAATATTTACTTCTATTAATGATTTAATTGCATTAACAACTGAACCACCAGTAGTTGCAACATCATCAATCATGACAACTTTCATTTGATCATGAATTTTCCCTTCAACTGATTTTGATGTTCCATAATTCTTTGGTTTATTTCTGACATAGATTAATGGCTTTATTGTTTCAATTGCTAATGCTGATGCAATTACTAATCCTCCTGTAGGTACTGAAACAATACTTTCAAAATTCTCTAATCCAACATCTTCTGATATTTGATTTTCAAGATGTTTTATCATCATTCTAAATTCATGAGGATAACTTGGAACTAATCTTAAATCAACATAATATGAACTACTTTTTCCACTAGCCAGTGTAAAATCTCCAAATTTTATTATCTCTTTTTGGTGTAAAAAGGTCACAAATTCTTTCACAAACTCCATATCAATTTTCACTACACTGGATTTATTTTGGTTTGTATTTGATATCTATTATGCCTGAAATTTGGTTGAATTATGGGATTACAGACGTGGTTTTAGATATAAAGGCTGAAAATTTAGAGCAAAAAATTGATTCTGATGGTAAAATTATGGATGATTTGGCAATTTCTGAGAAACTCAATACACTTGATTTGTCAAAACCAATAGAATTAGTTGTACTTCATAATTCTAAATCAATTTTAAAAATCATTTCATCATTATTCACATTATGTGAACAAAAATCAAAGCCGTTTCCAAAAATTCTTACTGAAAAAAAAATACTGAATTTGGTTAAATCTGGTTTACCTGAAGGTAGTTCAATTAACGAGTTTGATGATGTCAATATTTCAAATTCAAATCTTGTATTTATGGGAGAAATGGGATTTGATGGTTTATTTGGTTATGAAACAGTTGCAACTCGTTTAATTAAAAAATTTGGTACTGAATCTATGCTTTCAGCATATGCTAAAAGACAAGGTAATCTTCCAACACCTGGACAATATCCTGAAAGTTTTACTGAAGCAAAAAAATTTGCTGATAATTTTGAAATTCAAGCAATTGAAATTATTGCAAATTCTGAAGGAATACTTGATTTTACAATTGGTCATCCTTCTCAAACACTTTCTACTACAAAAATTTTAGAATCCAATTCAATTAAAGATATTGGTCAACATAAAACTATGATTATGAGTACTGGAAAAGATGCAAGTAATGATACTTTAGGAAATTCATTGTCATCACTTTGGAATTGTTCAAACGCTATCAAAAAAGATGGTTTGGCAATTTTAGTTGCTGAATGCAAAAGTGGTTTAGGTTCCAATGCAATCCAACAATATATTGAGGAAAGATTATCTCTTGAACAGTTAAGAAATCCTACAAAATATGTTGATGGAATGGAAGATCTCCTCTATCTTTCAGAAATTCAAAAAAACTTTCAAATTGGATTAGTATCTATCCTACCTGAATTTTATGCAAAAAAACTTGATATGATTTCTTTACCTGGAATAAAATATTCTATGGATTATATTCTTAAAACACAGGGTGCTAAACAAAAAGTTGCTGTTGTAACTGATGGCGCTAGATTATTTTTAAGGTAGTATTCCTGAAAGCAATCCTGATGGAAGTGGAGCGCATAAAACTGCTAATATGATAATTCCGATATATGCTAGTTTTCTATTTCTTGTAAGTGGAGAAATATCATCAAGTGGATTTGCACTAGGATTTTTTGTTGACATCACTAAAATTAAAATTGCCATGAGCCAATAATTTAACAAAACAAGTACTAACATACTTCCATAAGTTGCGTATCTGTGAATTTTTTTACCTAGTAGAGTTCTTGCCATATGTCCTCCATCAAGCTGCCAAGCTGGAAGTAAATTCAAAAATGTTATTAAAAATCCAATCCACGCAGCAAACATCACAGGCGTCATGATAACTTCATGACCTGGTCCACCCTTTCCAAATACTGCTAAACTTGCAGTCATTAGTAGTGGTTCTCCTTGTTCCCATTCAACTAATACTTGTTCAGCAAATAACCCTTCAGCTATTCCCTGATCCAAAATTGGTGCAGTATATGCTCCATAAAGTGAAACAACAATCGTAATCACAAGTCCTGCAATTGGTCCTGCAATTGCTACATCAAATAAAATACTACGGTTAATTGTTAATCCTTTTGATTGGATAAATGCTCCAAATGTTGGAATTCCAATTACTGGTAAACCTGGAATAAAATATGGCCAACTTGTTTTTAATTTATGTGCTTTTGCTGCAATAATATGTCCAAGCTCATGCGTTCCTAAAATTCCTAAAAGAGCTAATGTATAGACAATTGCCATTTCAAAAGGATCTCCAATTTCAATAATGGCATTTGTTCCTGATGTTCTATAGAAACCATCAATCATTACAAAGGAGATGACAATTGCAAACAATAATCTAGGTGTCCAAGTTGCGTTAAGCCATCTTCTTGGTTTTTTTACAGTAAATTTTTGAATTTCAATGTATACCTGATCATTTTTTTTAAGCAATCTACAAGCATAACTCTTATTTTCTAAAGATCTTGCTAAATCTTCAAATTTTGTTTGAAATTCTAAATTTGCAATTTTAAATTCTAATGTAAATTCTGTCTTTGTAAATTCATTAACATCGAATATTGAATTGACTAATGAAATGATACCTTCTTGAGAATCTTCATTCATCTATTATTGTTCTTTTATTCCATTAATGATCTTTGTGTTTAAAATTAAATATTGATTGTTTTATTCTATTATTATGCAAGTAATTTTGAGGCAATTGGGTGACTGTAATATACGTAGAGCAGCTCCAAGCGATCTCATATCGGTCATGGAAATCAATCTCAAAACTTTACCTGAACACTATTCAGATTATTTCTATGAATCGTTATTGCAAGAATTACCTGAAGCATTTTTGGTTGCAGAAATTGATGGAAAAATAGTTGGATATGAAATGTGTAAAACTGAATTTGGTTTTTCAAATTTTAAAAAATTAGGTTTTGTAAAAAAAGGGCATGTTGTATCTATTGCTGTGCTTGATGAATATAGAAAAAAAGGAATCGGAAAAGCTCTTGTTGAAGAATCTGTAATTGGAATAAAAACTAGGAATTGTGATGAGTTCTATTTAGAAGTTAGATGCAGTAATACTGATGCTGTTCGCCTTTATGAAAAACTTGGGTTTGCTATTAGACAAGAATTAAATGCATATTATCGTGACGGTGAATCTGCATACTTGATGGCACTTGAATTAGATTAATTATATTAAAACAATAAATAACTCAGAAAAAATTTTCCAGTATGGATAAACGTAAGGGTATGGGAGTATTAATTTTCGTACTGTGTATAGGCGGATTTTTTGTTTATGCCTATTTACTTATGTTATCTGAATGGTCTCCAATTGTTTTACAATTATCTGTATTAATGGCAGTAGGTGGGATTCTTGGAATAATTGCATGGATTGGATATGTGATGGCAACAACAAAACCCACCTCTGCAACAATTACATCAGCTGATGATTAATTTACTTAGTAAT
>DASCQR010000085.1:0-9161 GCA_036013185.1 Candidatus Nitrosopumilus sp.
CAATAAAACTAGAAAATGATACTACTGCTAACACTGTGAAAATATACGTTTTCCAATCAAAGATTTTTTGAAAGGCATTCATACCCTGTTAGATTAATGCTTTTTTTGATTTAACTATTTCGTAAGATAATGAAATTAAGAATGATCCCTAATCTGGATCTTCATAATTTTCTTTTCTTTCTGTATTTGTTGGTTCATCTTCCATAGGCTTCATTTTACTTTCGAGAACATCCATTCTTGCTCGGTATCCTTCTGCATATTCTAATTCTGATGGAACTAGTGTTGCTGGATGAATGAATCCTTGACTTCTAATTGCCATTGCTTTCTTTGTAGCAATTTCTCTAATGTAATCCCAATCTGGTGTTGAGAATCCGTCAAATGGTCCTGTGAATTTTCCATTATGCATACTGAATACTAGTGCCTCTACAATTGGAATGCAGAAGTTAATTGATGCAGCTGAATTTAATTTCACTGGCATAAGTGGCATGTTATGACTTCCTCTAGTATTGCCTGCAACATAGTGTGGATTGTTAAACATGCTTCCAACTTCTTCAGTTGCTGGGAAATTCTTTTGTGTTCTGACTAAACAAATTGGATCATCTTTTCCAACATATGTTCCTGCAATGTTGTGAAGTCTGTCTGTTGATGCATCTAGGATTGGTTCTCCATCTCTAGTGTAAACTGAATCAACAACATATCTTCCTGGATACATTAATGCTGCTTCAATTGTTGGTTTGTCTTCCCATAATTGTAATTCTGCAATTTGTGCTTTTTCAACATCCATGATGTTGAACTTGACTCCTCTTGCAAGACTTTTGTTTACAATTAATGCGGTGTTACTTAGTGTATCTACAAACATTCTGTAGATTGGGTAGTTGAATGCACCTGGTTCAGTTTTATCTGCTGCAAAAACTGTGAATGCTTCGTTTGGTCTTTCTTCAAACTCTAATTCAGCAACACCTGGACCCATTCCTTTTACATTTCCTGAAAATGAATCTCTGAGTAAATCTTGGCCTGCACCATAGAGGCCTTCTTTTTTGGCAACTTCTGTTCCTGCCATAAATGCATCCCATGCTAATTTGTGAATTTTTTCATTATCGACTCCATGTGTATGTGACATGACAATGTGAGTGTCATCCCCACAATAACCAATGTAGTGATCTATTAGTAAATCTCCTGAATTTTCAACGGTATCTCTAATTGCTTTGATTAGGCCGTCACTAGGTTTTGTATGTCCCCCGATCCCTCCGACATCTGCTTTGATAACTGAATCTGTAATTTTCATAATACTGCTTTTTTCTTCTTTGATTTATGTGCTTTTAGTAAAGTCTCAAAAACCAAATATTACAAAAAAAATTATTTTTTTTGAAAAAAATTCATTACAGTAATATATCCCCTCGACAACGAATTCGTTATGGCAGATAAACCACACTTAAACATGATTGTAACAGGTCATATTGATAACGGAAAATCCACAACTATGGGTCATTTCTTAATGGATCTAGGAGTTGTAGATGAGAGAACTATTGCAGCACACGGAGCCGAATCCGAAAAGACCGGAAAAGGTGACACTTTCAAGTATGCATGGGTAATGGATAACATTAAAGATGAAAGAGAAAGAGGAATTACAATTGACTTAGCATTCCAAAAATTCGAATCTAACAAATTCTTCTTTACTTTAATTGATGCACCTGGTCACAGGGACTTTATTAAAAACATGATTACTGGCGCTTCTGAAGCAGATGCCGCCATTTTAGTACTTTCAGCAAAAGAAGGTGAAACTGATACTGCAACAGCCGCTGGTGGACAAGCAAGAGAACACGCATTTTTGCTTAAGACCTTAGGTGTAAAACAAATTATTGTTGCAATCAATAAGATGGATGCAGTTGAATACAAAGAAGATGCCTTTAATGCAGCAAAAGAGAAAGGTGAAAAATTAGTAAAATCTGTAGGTTACAAAATTGATGAAGTACCATTCATTCCGGTTTCTGGCTGGAAAGGAGATAACTTAGTTAAGAAATCTGAGAATATGTCATGGTATTCTGGAAAAACACTACTTGAATCATTTGATGACTTTAAAGTAGAAGAAAAACCAACTGGAAAACCTTTGAGAACTCCAATTCAAGACGTTTATACAATTACTGGTGTAGGAACTGTACCTGTAGGTAGAGTTGAAACTGGTATCATGAAAGCAGGACAAAAAATTATTGTAATGCCTTCAGGTGCATTAGGTGAAATCAAATCAATTGAAACTCACCACACAGAAATGCCAACTGCAGAAGCAGGTGATAACATTGGTTTCAATCTAAGAGGTATTGAAAAGAAAGATATCAAGAGAGGAGATGTTCTTGGTACTCCAGATGCCCCACCAAATTTTGCAAAAGAATTCAAAGCCCAAATTATTGTCATTCACCACCCAACAGCAATTGCTCCTGGTTACACCCCAGTTATGCACGCACACACAACACAAGTTGCAGCAACTGTTACTGAATTCCTTCAGAAAATTAATCCTGCAACCGGTGCAGTTGAAGAGGAAAATCCAAAATTCCTTAAAGTTGGTGATGCCGCAATTGTTAAGATTAGACCAGTAAGACCAACTTGTATCGAGACATTTACTGATTTCCCTGAAATGGGAAGATTTGCTCTCAGAGATATGGGTGCAACAATCGCAGCAGGTATTGTTAAGGAAATTACTGAAGAGTACAAACCATAGGCGTTTTTTATGACACAAACCGCCCGTGTTAAACTCACTTCTACGAGTCTACCTAAATTGGGTAACGTTTGTAAAGAGATCATGGGAATTGGGAAAAAAACTGGTGTTAAAGTAAAAGGACCAACTCCACTTCCTGTTAAAAGATTACATGTTGCAACTAGAAAGTCTCCATGTGGTAGTGGAACTGAAACTTATGAGAAATGGGAAATGCGTATGCATAGAAGAATAATCAATATCAACGCAGATGATAAAGCAATCAGACAATTAATGCGACTTAAAATTCCTGACGATGTATACATTGAATTATCTTTGACATAATTTGGTATCCTTAAATTATAGAAATTATTGATGATAAATATGGTTGATGAAATTACTGATGAAATAGAAGAAACTCCTGTTGAAACATTTGATGTCAACTATGCTTGCCTAAGATGTGGAACAATTGTTTCAAATACTGAACTTTCTCGTTTACCTGAAATCAAATGTATTTGTGGATTCAGAGTATTTACTAAAGTTAGACCTCCAGTTGTAAAAACTGTTAAAGCAATTTAGTTATCTATCTTTTTTATAACTATGTTCTCTTTGTAAATGAGTTCTCATATCTTCCATGTTTGAAAAATTCTTGTTACATTCTTTACAGTCATATTTTAAATCTTTACCATGAATGATTTGTTCATGATTCATTAGTTCTTCTTTTTTTGAAAATTTTTTGTTACATTTGCTGCATGAATGTTTTTTAAAAAAATCCACTTTATCCAAACTCTGCTTTCTTTTTATCCCAACACTTTCTACATAATTGACCTTCAATTTTCCAATGTCCTTTTGGATTGTGTCTAATCAAACCCATTTTTGTTTCACACACTGCACAAAAATTTTTCTTTTGATCGTGACTTTTTTCTTTTTCATCAAAACATTTTTTGCATAATAGACCTTCCATGTCCCATTGCCATCTTGGTTCCCATAAATCAGTAATTTTTTGAGTTACTCCACATTTGATACATGGTTGTCTTACTTTACCTTCATAGTATTCTTTGGATTTTTCGAAATGACAATCTCCACAAAGTGAACCTTTGATATTCCACTCTCTTTTGGGTTTGTGTCTATGAGTTAATTCTTTATCACAAATTGTACAATTTGTTGGTTTTTTACTAAATAATCCCATACTGATCATTTAATTGCAAAATATTTAATTATTAAATGTAAACAAATGATTGATCTGTTACTAAATTGTGTAGAAAAATAAAATAAATTAAAAATTTGAAAATTTGTCTATTGTTTAAGGATTTTTTCAAGAGCTTGGCTTGCATTGAGCATTCCATTTCTCTTGGCAAATTCTTCAATCATTTTATATTGTTTTTCACTAAAACAAACAGGCATTGATCGTGTTTTCATACTATTAATTTAGATAATTCACTAATATCCTTTTCTCTGATAACATTTTTCAAACCGATTCTTTTTAGATCTATTATGGTAAAGAAAAAACAGATCTTAGTTATTGGAAATAATACCACTGGATGCACTCCTGAACACGAAAAAATAGCTTATCAAGTTGGACAAGAAATTGCAAAATCAGATTCATTATTGATTACTGGTGGTTTGGGTGGGATCATGAATGCATGTTCACATGGTGCAAAAGATGCCAATGGCCTAACTATGGGTATAATTCCTCAAGATGATCCTTCCTTTGCTAATGAATTTTGTGATATTGTTATTCCAACTGGAATGGGCTTTACACGTGATTTTCTTAATGCATTATCAGCAGATGGTGTAATCATTGTTGGTGGTGGTTCTGGAACTTTATCTGAAGTATGTGCATCATATATGAGTAAAAAACCAATGGTTGCAATCAGAGGGTTTGATAGTGCAATTACTCCATACATTGATGGTTATATTGATCATCGAAAAAATGTAAAAATTATTGGTGTAGATACTGCAAAAGAAGCTGTTGAAAAAATTATAGAATTAACTACTCCATAGAAATTAACAGAGGGTCTGGTTTGTAAAATTCACCATGTTTTTCAGCAAGTTTGTTTAATTCATTTACAATATTTTTAATTCCAATTTCTTTTGCAGTTTCAAACAATGGCTTTTTTAATCCTAATCCTAACTGTGCTGCTTTTTCTATTTCTCCAATATCACTAGCTCCGTTTGTGATTAACCATGCAGCATTGTTTACAATATTTGCTACTAATTGAATTGGATTAAATTTTTCTGCTAATTCTTCAGATAATGACACTCTTTCATATTTGTCATCAGAATATTTGTAATACCCTTCTCCTGATTTCTGACCTAGTTTTTTCTCATTGAACATTTTTTCTACTGTTGGATGTGGGTTGATAACTTTTTTATCTCGTAAATGCATTTCTGTAGTTGCTTTATGAATTACATCCATTCCTGTAAAATCTGCTAATTCAAAAATCCCCATTGGGAATCCCAATTTGAATTTCACTGCAGAATCTATTTCTTCAAGTGTAGCGTTTGTTCTATCTTGAGCAAAACATGCTTCATGAACCATTGGAATGAATAGTCTGTTGATGATAAATCCTGGAACGTCCTTTCTACACAATACTGCTTGTTTGTTGACTGATTTTACATATTCTTGAGTTAATTCTGTAATCTCTTTTGATGTTTTTTCTCCTGGAATTACTTCTACTAATTTCATTAATTGTGGTGGATTGAAAAAATGGATTCCAATAAATTTTTCAGGACGTGATGTTGTATTGGCTATTTCTGTAATTGGTAATGTGCTGGTGTTTGATGCAAATATTACATCTGGCCCTGCTGCTTTATCCAACTCTGCATATACTGATTTTTTTAAATCCATTATTTCTGGAACTACTTCAATTACTAATTCTGCATCTTTGACTGCTTCATTCAAATCGACAATTGGTTTAATTCTTGAAAATATTGAATCTCCTTCTTCTTTTGAAATTTTTTCCTTTGAAACTAATTTATCTAAACTCCATTTGATTTTCTCCATTGCTTTATCCAAAAATTCTTGTTTGATATCTCGTAGTACTACATTATACCCTGCAGTTGCTGAGACTTGAGCAATTCCGTGACCCATAACCCCCGAACCCAAAACTGTGATGTTTTTTACTGTCATAATTTGACAAAAATTCAGTATCCTTTATAATGTATTTCTTCATCACTGTGATATTATGGGCTTGTTTAATCGTAACAAATCTAATGACACAAAAACAAAGTGTGATGTTTGTGGGACTGAATTACATGAACCTGAGAGATTAAAAAAACATATGAAAAAAGCACATGGTAACGTTCCTGCTAAAAAATTGGATCCAAATGGCGGGGATGGCGGCACCTGGTAAAATGACATTAAGTTCTAGCCAGCAACAAGGATTAATTTTTGGAGGTGCTTTTTTAGTAGCTGGAATTGTTTTATCCACAATGGTTTTTCCTTTTTGGCATTTAATTCGTGAAGATGTTTTTGAAGATACTGTGATTTTGAGCAATGATAATGGCACCTGTTATGTAGAGACTGTTGATTCTGTCCCTAAAATCATAGAAAATTGTGAATTAAATGCTGGAGATGATGTGACAATTAAATTTGGAGAAGATTTGGCTTGGGCAACTATTGTGACTCCTTAATGGATACTTTGATATCTTAAAAAATTATTAGATAATTATGGATTGTATTTTTTGTAAAATTATTACTAAACAAATTCCTGCAAAAATTCTTAATGAAACATCTCATTCTATTTGTTTTTTGGATGCATTCCCATTAGCCAAAGGACATGTATTAATTATTCCAAAAAAACATCATCAAAAAATTCAAGAAATGAGTGATGATGAAAACTCAGATCTATTTTCTCTAGTTCATAATATGATTTCTAAAGTTGATTCTATCACAGGTTCCACTTTAATCGCAATACATAATGGGAAGATTGCTGGTCAGGAAATTCCACATGTTCATGTACATTTAGTTCCAAGGAGTGAATCTGATTCTGCAGGACCTATTCATAGTATGTTTGATACTTCATTACAATTATCTAATTCTGATATTGAAAAATACTATAATTTATTGAAAATTTAGTATGGAAATAATTTTTCTTTTGTTTTTGTATTTTCTACTTTAATTGCTTTTGTTGGACATGTTTCAGCTGCATTCATGATTTTGTTTATCCCTGATCCTTTTTGATTGATCACTTTTGATTTGGGATTTGTTTGACTTTGTTTATTTATTTCAAAAACTTTTGGTGCAATAATTTCACAGCTACAGCAACCAATGCACAATGATTTATCCACACTAACTTGTAAATCTGGTTGTATTTTTGGTTCCTTTGCTTTGTCATATTCCCCATTTTTACTATATGCATGTACTCGTGCATTATAGTCATCCCAAAATTTTTTTTCATATTCTTTCCAAAAATTTGGATCACCTTCTTCAAATTCACGCGTATACTTGCCCCAATCTTGTTCTGGAATTTTACTATCATCAGGCGCACCCCATTGAGGTTTTGGTTTGACTCTTTGATTACCTGAATTTTGTTTTGTTTGTTTGTATATTGTGTCCTGGTTTTTATTATTTTTGAGAAAATTATATGCTTCAGTGATTTTTTTGAATTCGCCATCTTCTTTTTTTTCTTGATTTTTGTCTGGATGTAATTCTAGTGCCATTTTACGATATGCCGTTTTGATCTCTTCTTTTGATGAATCCTGTTGAACATTTAATGTCAATAATGCTTCTCGACGATTCATACCATCTGTAAAATATCATATTTTAAAAATCATTGTCAATTTTGTAATTTTATTCTAAAATTTTCTCATCTTTTGCTTTCCACGCTGGTTCTACAATGCACAAAAAATACAAATTTTCAGTACCTGTGTTTTCAATACATTGTTTTGAATTTGGTGGAACGTATACTGAATCATCTTTTTTTAGGTCGAATTCACTAGAATCTATTTTTAATTTTCCCTTTCCTTTTAAAATATAATAAATTTCAGATGATTTAATTTTATGAAGCTTAGTTTTTTTATTGGGTTCTAATGAAAATTGTGCTAAGCTATAAGTTATTTCATTTGTTGTGTTTTGAGGATTAAAAATTTGTTTAACACTTGCACCTTCGTTTCCTTTAAAAAATTCTATTTTTGAATTTTCTTTAATTGACATTATTTTAAATTATTTTTGTCACTTTGTCTTTAAAATTAGATTCGTACCATGTAGTTTTGTAAATAGAATTCTTTTTTGGCAATATGTTGATTGCAATATGTGAAAATTCTTTTTTCTTGTCAATTGAACCATGTGTGTGTAATGTTTTTGCTGGAATGTGTACAATATCGCCTTGATTAAGATTAATTTTTTGTATTCTTTTAATTTTAAATTCGGTTTTTTTTGAACCATATTTTTTAAAAATTTCTAGACTACCTTTTCCTTTAATTCCAATCAATACCTGATTTCCATTATGGAAATGTAGTTTTGTTTTTGAACCCTTTTCAAAATGAACATGATAAATATCTTGATCTTTTGATTTGATTTTTCCAGAAAGTACTTTCATCCATGTTTTATCTGTGAACCATTCAGGATTCACTTTTCTTTTATCTGTTGAACCGTATATGCTTGATTTTTTCATAATTTTCATTATAGTCTCCTCTTTTTCTTTGTTTGGAATTAATTTTTTTATTAATGCTGTTTTTTGATATTTTTAATTAGAATTGGTTTAATATTATGACTTTTTTATTTTGTATAGTTTTGGAAAAAAAACATAATGAAAAAACAGTTGTTTTAAAAAAAAATATTGATGAAAACGAGGTTTTGGAAATTATCGATAAGAAAAAACCATCATTATTCAAATCTCTCTTATCTCGTCCAAAAAAAAGCGAAATTCATACGCACTCTATAAAATTATACTATGAATGCATTTTGATAATTTCAGGTAAGTATGTTGCAAATTATTTTAGAAAAGCAACTCACTCCATATCTGTAAATTCCAATGTTTCAGAAGTAATTTTGGGTAATGGTGTTTTTCCTGTTCGTTCCAAGTCTAATTTCAAAAAAGCAATAATTGGAAAACGTGGAAAAAATAAAATCGATTTAAAATTAGAAGAACATGTATTTATTGAAAATGAAGATGAATTGGTATTTGATCATCATGGCAGAGAAATAAGATTTCCTTTTAAATTAAATTCAAAAACAACTGAAAATTATCCTAATAGGTTATTAGAAAAAAATTTGTCTAATGTAAAAAAATCTGAACTTAGTAACAATGACGCAATTAAAAAATTACAATCTTCTTTAAAAAAACCTCTTGAAAGTGATGTAAGAAAACTCGATGAGGAATTTGTTTTACGTGAGATTAGTGAAGTTTACGTTCCAATTTTTGAAGCAAGATTAATTGGACCTAAAAAGAAAGTTGGCATAATTAGAATTGATGCAGTTCGAAAAAAAGTTCTATAATTTCACCAATTTTCTAAATAATTTGTTATCAAG
>DASCQR010000086.1:0-13032 GCA_036013185.1 Candidatus Nitrosopumilus sp.
ATATGAGTAACAAGCTTTGATGCAATCATTTGTCTACGATGATTTTGATCTACACGAATGCCTTCAATCCATATTTGATTTTCAAAATAGAAAGCATGACATATTCCAACTGGAAATTTTTTTTCGATTAAAAATAAATTACCTTCATTCAACCATGATTGCCAAACTTTTTCAATATAATCACCCCAAGAGAATGTATTTTTACAAAATTTCAAAATTTCATTTTTATCTAAAGAATTTGCTTCTCGAATTTTCATATATGAAAAATATTAAGAATTATCAAATAAAAACGATCATAGGGAAAATAATTATTAAAAAACATCAAAAATTCCATCTGGGAAAATAATTCAAATTTGTATTAACTATAGAGATATTTTAGTAGGAAATATTGATAGAGAATTTTGTATAATTGATAATTTATGTTCTCATCATAGTATGCCAAAAGGAAAATAAATGAATGATTTATTGTATGTGGATACATGTAATGGAATTTGATTGTAAAACTGGCAAATTTTTAAAATTTCCAATGAAATTAAGAAATTTGACATCATATAATATTACGATTAAATCAAACATTGTATTTGTAGAGATGTAACTATATACTTCTGATTTTTAACAAAATATGTAAAAAATGGCTGATGACACACAAAACAAACAAGCAATGAAAGAAGCTATCGATACACTCAATCTGATCGTATCAACTAATTCAACACCAAAAACAATAAAAAAATCAATTACTGAACTTATTACAGATTTACTAAAAGAAGAGTACTCACTATCAGTTAGAGCTGCAAATACAATTAGTCTATTAGATGATGTAACACAAGACCCAAACATGCCATCATATGTTAGAACCCAATTATGGCAGGCTGTTTCAAAATTAGAAAGTATAAGAGAATAAATTCTTGTTTAAAATAGCATAATTGTTGAAAATTGAAGAATATTTAGAAACACTTCCAACAAATGTTCTCAATGGTGAAGATGTTCAATTACCTGAAAAATCATTTAGAGAAATTTTCAAATTTGTAAATTTAGGAAAAGATGACATATTTTTTCACCTAGGTTGTAATAATGAAAAAGGAATTAAAATTGCAATTGAAGAATTTGAGGTAAAAAAAGCAATAGGTATAGATAATAATTTAGAAAAAATTCAAAATGCACAAAATAATATTGATAAAAAGAATATCAATATCGAATTAATTCATCAAAATATTCAAGAATCAGATTTATCAAATGCATCTGTAATTTTATTTTGGTTTACAGATGAAAAAATTATTAATGAAATGATTACAAAATTTGAAAAATTAAAATCAGAAACAAGAATAATTACAATTTGGGGACCACTGCCAAACAATCTTCCAGATAAAGTAAATTTTCCTTATATAATTAACAAAGTACCTTTCAAAAAAGCAGATAATTTACAAGCTCAGCTATTAGCAATTTTTGGTGTAAAATGTATAGATTTTGTTACAGCATGGGAATTTGCAGAGAGGTATACTAAATCAATCTCTGGATCAGAAATTAAAAATGACAGATTTCTAACAATTATTCAAACATTAATGATTTGGATCAATGCAAAAAAATTGGGCGTAGTCTGTACTGAGGAGATGCCAGAATCAATTAAAACATACATAGGAATCATGAAAATGCATTTTGACATAGATTTTGAATATTTACTAAAATGAAATGGGTGTAAACCTTTTATTTTGTATATCTATTAAAAAATTATGGAAAGTAGATTGCATATCAATGTCTCTGCAATAGATTACGATAAAACAAGTAAAGAATTCGCTCAACAACTTACATTATTAGAAGAGATGGTTCATGGAGGAGAAGATTTTGTTATGACAGATTCAGAATTTGCTTTTGGATGGCATTTTTTTGTACTTAGTGTAAATAGAACACTCATTGAAAAATTGGAATCAATGATGGGCCCAGATTTTCAAAAATTAAAAGGTAAGACAACCGATAAAAAATTTCTTACATGGTTAACAAACAAAGTTGAAAAAAAGTCGCCAAGATTTAAAATTGCCATCAAAGAAGAAATGGAATCAAGTAAATTCGGTATATTTTAAAAATAGAGGGCCCTCGAGGGGAATCGAACTCCTGTCCGAGGATCCACAATCCTCTATACTAACCACTGTACTACGAAGGCCACAAAAAAATTAATTTTTTTGTCCTGTAATAATCTTTAAGATTGGATTAGAATGAAAATAACTTAAAAATAATTGTAAATTAGCCTCAAATTAAAACAAAAATTAATTCAACAATTTAGAAAACTTCAGATTAGGAAGTAACGATCGCTTTAAATTTGTAGAATCTGGATATTTTTCACCATGAAACGAGGATTCATTTCTAGAAGATTACGCTCAGGTAGAAAATCTTTAACCGTACCTATTGAAAAGAAAATTGAAACTATTCAAGGTAATGGATTTACATGGGTAGATTTACAAAATCCAGATAGAAAAGATGTTGAAGAACTATCTCAAAAATATAATTTCAATGAATTAAATATTGAAGATTGTATGACAAAATTTGAACTTCCAAAACTTGATAGTTATGATGAACATTTCTTTGTAATTTTACATTTTCCACCCCTTGCACAAAAAATTGGAATATCAAAAAACAGTCAATTATCAATATTCATAGGAAAAGATTTTCTAGTAACAGTACATCAAGGAGATTTGAAACCATTAGTAGAATTAGTGGATGCATGTATGACAAATTCTGATGATGAATTAAAAAACAAATTGTTAGGTGAGACCTCAGGTGATCTTCTTCATGAGATTATAGATGTTTTAGTAGATGATCTTTTACATACATCAAGAAAAATTATTGCAAATTTAGACGAAATGGAAGACAATGTATTTGATGAATCAAAACCTGTTGCAAGAAGTATTGCATTATTACGAAGAGAAATTAATAGATTAAGAAGAATATCATTACCATTAAAGAGATTTGTTTTAGAAATTGCAAAAAATGTTAAAAGATTTTCAAATAGCCCTGATGATGAACTTTCATTATATTTTGATGATGTAATTGATCACATTGATAAGGTGATTGAAACACTAGACGAATCAAGAGAAACAATGGAAATTTACAAAGATGTAGATTTTGTATTAAGTAATGAAAAAACAAACAAAGTACTAGCAGTTTTAACTATAATTTTCACATTAGCTATTCCATCAACAGTAATTGGAACATTTTATGGAATGAATGTTAACCTACCAGGAGGATTAGAAGATAATTGGGTAATTTTAGGTCCATTTACAACATTCATAGTCGTTATTCTTGCATCTGCTGTGCCTGCAATTATGATGTTCACTTATTTCAAAAAACTAGGCTGGATAAACAATTAGTGAATATATTCTAAATTTTTTCATGAAGATTTACTTCAATTTTTGTTAAAGTTCGATTTAGATTATCAGGAATTAAAATTAAAAGTCCTGATTCACTATTTACATTTTCACAAATTCCACTGAAACTGTTATAATTTTTTCCAAAACAACCATCATCAGTATAAAATTCAAATTTTTCAGAAGTAATATAATTATGAAATTGTTTTTTTGAATCAATAAAATAAACATCAAACCACAAATTTTCATCGTCTATAGAAATTGAATATTCATATGAAGTAATTTTTTTATCAGTACAAATAGGAATGAATTGAGCATAAAACTTCTTAAAATAATTCAAATCTTTAGATTTTATGTTAGGAAAAATTGAAACATAAGTGTCTGGATGTAATTCAGTGCCTTGAATTAATTCAATTTGATTTCTAACTGAATCAATTGCATATCTATACGACATAGGTTTCCAGCTGGAATTACAATCACTAAATTGATGTTTTAATTCAACATAACCACGATTGTCTTGAAATTGTAAATTATTAGAATTGTAATAATCAAAATCAGAAACATTTGAAAAATCTGTAGAATAAATTTGATCATTGATATTTGGATTTGACCAAACATCTGTTACTTCAAACAAAATATTTGATGGAAAACTATTCCATTCTTCTTGAAAATGAATATAAACCGAATATTTGTTTATGTCTTGATCATACGGTGATGTAAAAAGCAAATGTCCAAAAAATCCATTCAAAAGAATTATGACAAATGCAAGTATAGGTAATATAAAAAATATTTTTTTCATAAAAAAAATTTAGATTAACGATTTATTATATGAACAGTTAAAAAATCAAAAATCGGAAATAAATTTATTGTATCATAAAATAAAAATTTTATGATATAATGTTTTTAGGGAAAAATTATAGACATATCTTATAAAAGCCCGTAGATGATTTTAGTAAAAACATGGTTAAAGTTAAAATCAGAACTGGAAGAGGTACTGGAACTGTAGAAGTCGATGTAGGCGATGTCAAATTCTCAGGTGAAGAATTCAAAAAACTTCAAGCTGAAAGAAAGAAAGCCGCAGGAAATAGAACAGTTTCAACAGGAAGAGGTACCGGTAGAAGAAAACTTTCAGATACCCCTGAACCAAAATCTAGACCTTCAACCAAAGGTAGTACAAGAAGTACTGGTAGAGGTACTGGTTCAAGAAAAGCCAGAACATAAACTCCTTTTTGGATTTTATTTTTCTTATATTTTTCTAAAATTGACTAGATTTTTGCATCAGGATTTTTTTGCTTTAACTTTTCCCAATCTGCAAGAAAATTATCTAAACCAATTTTTGTCAATGGATGTTGAAGCATTTTATCTAAAACTCCTGGAGGTAAAGTTACTACATCTGCACCGATCTTTGCTGCATCAATAACATGTAATGGGTGACGAACACTAGCAACAAGAATTTGTGTTTCAAAAGAATAATTTGAAAAGATTTCTTTAATTTCTTTAATTAAATTCATTCCATCTTGACCAATGTCATCTAATCTACCAATAAAAGGACTAACATATTTTGCTCCAGATTTTGCAGCAAGTAAAGCTTGATTTGCAGAAAATATCAAAGTAACATTTACAGGAATTCCCTGAGATGAAAAAGATTTACATGCCTTAAGACCATCAGGTGTCATTGGAACTTTAATCACAACGTTGTCCCCATATTCACGAAGACGTTTACCTTCTTCAATCATTCCAGAATATTCAGTGCTAACAACTTCTAAACTTACATCGCCTTGAATAATTTTTGTTATTTCTTCCATTGCACTTTTTGGATTACCATCTTCTTTAGACATCAAAGATGGATTAGTGGTAATTCCATCTAGCAAACCCATATCATTGAATTTTTTGATGGATTCCAAGTTAGCAGTATCAAGAAAAATTTTCATATTTTTTTACTCCTTAATTCCTTTGCTTGTTTTGCCATATTAAAAGATGTAATTCCATGCTTTTCTAAAAGTAAAGGAATTTCAGCATCACGTGCAGATTCACCAAACATATCCTGGGCTCCAATTCTTTTGATTGGAACAGGATAAGATTCAGAAACAGATTCTGCTACAGCTGAGCCCATTCCACCAAAGATATTGTGTTCTTCAGTAGTAACTATACATCCAGTTTCTCTTGCAGCTTTTTCTAAAATTTCACCATCAATAGGCTTGATTGAAAACATGTCCAAGACTCTACAAGAAATTCCATCTTGTTGCAACATTTCTGCAGCTTCTAATGCCATTCTAACAGTAATTCCACACGCAGTAATAGTACAATCAGAACCATCTCTAACAGTTATCCCTTTACCAATTTTAAACTCTTGAGATTCTGAATGAACAATAGGTGTTTTTGATCTTGCCATTCGCATGTAAAATGGTCCATATTCAGATGCCATCAAATTAGTTAATTTTGAAACAGCGATTGTATCAGCAGGGATAAAAACACGGAAGTTTGGAATAACTCTCATTATTGCAATATCCTCAATTTGTTGATGAGATCCACCATCAGGTCCCACAGACAACCCACCATGTGATGTAACTAGTTTTACGTTTAGTCCTTTTTTTCCAGGTGGGGAAGGATATGCAATATTATTTCTAATTTGATCAACAGCTCTTCCAGGTAAGAAAATTGCATAAGTACTAGCAAAAGAAATTTTTCCAGACACAGCCAAACCAGCAGACATTGTAACTAAATTTGCCTCAGCAATACCAACATTGAAAAATCTATCAGGAAATTGTTTTCCAAATCCAGAAGTTTTTAATGAATCAGTTGTATCAGCACCTAAAACAACAACATTAGGATTATCATGTCCAACTTGAATTAATGACTTAGAGTATTCTGAACGCATGTCAGTCATAATTGGTTCATTCATAGATATCCTGCATCCTGTGCAATTTTTTTAATTTCTTCTTGTTTTGCACCAATAACATGTAATCCAATCCATTTATTTACTAAATCAGAACCACCCAATTGATTTGCTTTATCAAGTAACATTTTCCTTCTTGATTTTAAAACTGCATTTCTAAAGTCTTTGATTGCAGCTCTTACATCTTGTTGTCCAACAATTGCACCACCACCAACAAAAGCACGTGCACCATCAGCAAATACAGAACCAATATTTTCGATATTTACACCTCCGTCAGCCTCAATACAACCAGTAAAATGGTATTCATTAAGAACAGAATTCAATCGGGTCATTTTTGCATGAGTTTCTTCAATGTATTTTTGACCAGATTTTCCAGGAACAACAGACATCACAATTAGTTGATCTAAAGTAGACAAAAATTTGTAAGACCATTCAGGCAATTCGGTATCAGGATTGATAGCAAAACCAACACCTACTTGATTTTGTTTTAGCATATCATGAATCTCTCCAAAATTAGATTCATCAGTTACTTCAGCATGAACTGTTATAATATCACTACCGGCATCTATGTAATCTCTCACATATTTTACAGGATCATTTATCATCAAATGTGTATCAAACGGAATTACAGTTAATGGTCGAAGTTCTTTAATTTTATTATGATCAAAAGTTTTTGTTGGAACAAATTGACCATCCATGACATCAAGATGAATTAAATCAGATCTTCCAGTGACACATCTCTTAACTTCGTTTTCTAAATTAGACATATCACCAGCAATTATTGAAGGAGCAATCAAAAATTGTGAATCCAGTTCAGAATTAATTATAGGAACAATATCAGAATCAGGTGCTTTCCCATGCCATTGAGGATTATCTTCCATGTGTTCCAAAGACTTACCTTTGATAGTTCGAGAAATTATTATTGTAGGAACTCCTTTTGTAGAATTAGCTTTTGTTATTGCTGCATCAATTTGTTCAACTCTATGTCCATCAATTTCAAGAACATTCCAACCAAATGATCTCCATTTATCACCAGTCTTCCATCGTGATGCGTCTTTCCACATTTCTGAAATATTATCACCTTCTAATTTTTCATCTAATGGCATTATTTTTTCAGTGTAAGAATCCTGTTGTATGAAATTTCTATCAAGAAAAGCAGTTAGGTTATCAACTTTGTATTTTGAAGCTGTCATTGCAGCCTCCCAAACTTGACCTTCATCAGATTCACCATCTCCAATAATAGTATAGATATGATGATCTTTAGAATCGATTTTTGCAGCCAGGGCAATTCCAACAGAATATGATAGTCCAGTGCCTAATGAGCCTCCACAAAATTCAACACCAGGACACTTTAGATCAGGGTGTCCTTGTAATTTGCTACCAAATTTTCGTAAAGTTTCAATTTCAGATTCTGGAAAATATCCTGCAACTGCCATATTAGAAAATAATCCAGGTGCAGCATGACCTTTTGATAATACTAATCTATCACGATCTTCCCATTGAGGATTTTGAGGGTCAAATTTCAAATGCTTGTAGAACAAACAACCTAAGATTTCAGCCATTGAAAAGGAGCCACCAGGATGACCAGAACCTGCAGTATTAGTTGCTTTTATAACTAATTTACGAGCTCTTAGAATATTTTTTTTAATTTGATAATAATTAAGACCCATCTGGAACATTTCTCCATAAATCGAATAAAAATCTATTTCTGAAATATTTTAATTTGATCGCAATTTGATGTAAATATGCAAATTAAAGATGGAATTCCAATTCTACTTTATGATGATCAATGTTATGTTTGCATAAAATTTGCAACAATTATAAATTTTTTAGCTAGAGGTAAAATTACAATTATAGGTCATTACACAAATTTTGGAGTGGAAATTAGAAATGAAGTTTTAGATAATTCAGCATTAGAGATGTTTTGGCTAATTGATGAAAAAACAGCTAATGGGGGAAGAGCGGCATTATTACCACTAATCAAAGCAATTTTTTCTAGTAAATCAAGAAAAACAAAATTTACTCAAATGAATAATATTTGTAGTGATGAATGCAAGAGTGTCAAATCAGTATTTGTTAGATCATTTACATTAATTACAAATAGTAAAAAATTAGTGCATAGAAAATCTAAATAATGCTTTAAAAACATGATGTATTATGAAGATAAAAACAGAGAATTCTGCAAAAAGAAAAACAGAACTTCTATGTGGATTTGTTTTAGAAGATTCAAACAAAGTTTTGGGATTGCCAAAAGTTGATGTTAAGACAACATCATCAATAAATCAATCATTAAAAGATATGAACGGTAAACTAGGAAAATTAGCAATTATTCCAATTCCTGGAAAAAAACAAGCTCAAAGAATTCTTCTTGCAGGTATTGGGAAAAAAGAAAATATTACAAATGATACAATAAGATTTGTTTCAGGTAAAATTGCACAAACTGCAAGAGAGTTAAAATTAAAAGAATTTTCGATCATAGTTCCACCAACTTTCATTAATGATTCAGTTTCTTCAATTTCTCAAATTGTGGAAGGCACAAAAATGTCATTATACAAATTTGATCAATTCAAAGCTGAAAAAGCAAACAAATCACCAGACATGACAATAATAGTTCCTAAATCAGGTAAAATTTTAAAAACAATCAAAATTGCTGAATCTGTTGCAGATGGTGCAGTATTTGCAAAGAATGTTGCAAATTTACCTCCAAACGAATGTACTCCAACAACATTAGCAAACTTTGCTAAAAATATTTCAAAAAAGAATAAAATGAAATGTATTGTTATTTCACAACCAGAATTAAAGAAAAAAGGTTTTGGAGGAATAACAGCAGTAGGTAAAGGAAGTAAGAACGAACCAAAATTAATTACAATGGAACATAACAATGGTCCTAAAAATCAAAAACCAATTGTACTAGTTGGGAAAGCAGTGACATTTGATACTGGTGGAATTTCATTAAAACCAGGACAAAGTATGGATGAAATGAAGTTTGACAAATGTGGAGGATGTACAGTTTTAGGAATAATGAAATCAATTTCAGAATTAAAATTACCAATTAATGTGGTGGGAATTATTCCTTCAGTAGAAAACATGCCAGGAGGAGAAGCATATAGACCTGGTGACATCATAAAACTATACAACGGAAAAACTGCAGAAATTCTAAATACAGATGCAGAAGGTAGGCTTATTTTAGCAGATGCTTTAGCTTATGGTGAAAAACAGTATTCACCAAAAGCCATTATTGATTTTGCAACTTTGACAGGTGCATGCATCATAGCTCTTGGCAATAATGTAGCTGCAATTGTTTCAAATGACAATAAATTAACAGAAAAAATTACAGATTCATCTAAAATTACAACAGAAGAAATTTGGGAATTACCATTAACACAAGACTATATGGATATGATAAAATCAGACGTTGCAGATATCAAAAATATTGGTATTGGAAAAGCAGCAGGAACCATTACAGCAGCAGCATTTTTGAAAAGTGCAATAAAAAATACACCGTGGGCACATTTAGATATTGCAGGTGTTGCATGGACACAAGGGGCAGCAACAAAAGAAAAACCATACAATCCAAAAGGTGCGACAGGATTTGGAGTTAGGTTAATTTTGGATTATTTACAAAAATTATAAAATTAGTAGCCTCTACTATTTCTATCAGGGGTTCCTACATTTGGATTTCTCCAACCATGTTTTTCCATCATATGATTTAACAATCTAATATCATTGTCACACTTTTGTCCACAGACACTACAGTTTGGCATTGAAATCAATTCAACCAAATAACATGGATATTAAAAGATTGGTTGGAGATAAGAAAATGCCAGCACTGTTGCTTCCCAAGAGCTCTCGCATCTTAGTAGCACAACAGCGACATCAGGTTTGACTTCTAAGTTCGGAACGGGATTAGGTCGCACCCTGACGCTATGGCCGGCTTGTCAATCATACCATAATTCTAATGTATTAAGGTAACGACAGATTTGAAATCAACTCAAAATAGGTATAAAGCAAAGAAAATATCGAATTACAACTATGACACATAGAGTTGCTGTTTTGGATCAGGATCTATGTCAGCCACAAAAATGTGGATTAGAATGTATAAAGTATTGTCCAGTAAACAAATCAGGCGCAGAATGTGTAACAATTCATGAAGAATCAAAAAAAGCCCAAATTGATGAGGACATTTGTAATGGGTGTGGAATATGTGTTAAAGTATGTCCGTTTGATGCCATAACAATTGTAAATTTAGCAAGTGAATTGGCTACTGATAAAATTCATCAATATGGAGCAAATTCATTTCGATTATACAAATTACCAACTCCAAGAAAGGGGGAAGTCGTTGGCCTATTAGGTAGAAATGGAATGGGAAAAAGTACAGTTGTTAACATATTATCTGGAAAATTAAAACCAAATCTTGGAAGATATGATAATCCACCAGAATGGAATGAAATTTTTAAACATTATAGTGGAACTGAATTAAAACAGCATTTTCAAAAAATTGAGCAAAATCAAATTCGTGCATCAATTAAGCCACAACAAATTCACCACCTTGCAGAAGCATTTGACGGAACGGGAAATGAATTACTAGATAAGTATGATGAAAGAGGAATTACTAGAGAATTAGTAAGAGAATTAGGATTACAAAATTCGATGGAACAAAGTTTGAAAGAACTTAGTGGTGGGGAATTACAAAGAATTGCAGTAGCTGCTGCTGCATCAAAAGATACAGAATTTTATTTTTTTGATGAACCATCATCGTATAATGATGTATTTCAAAGAACAGGTGTTGCAAGAGTCATTCAAGGATTAGCAAAAATTGGAAAAAGTGTAATGGTTGTAGAACATGATTTGACATTGTTGGATTTTCTTAGTGACTACATTGAAGTATTATACGGGGAACCAACAGCATACGGAATCGTTTCAAATATTTTATCAACAAAAATAGGAATCAATGTTTTTCTTGATGGATATCTTCCAAATGAAAATGTTAGATTTAGAGAAAAGAAATTTTCTATGGATGTATCATCATCATCTACAGATATTTTTCAAGAAGATACAGAAATAGTAAATTATCCAAAATTAGAAAAAAAGTTTGATTCATTTTCAGTGTCAATTGAGCCTGGAAAAGTAAGAAAAGGAGAAGTTTTAGGCATAATGGGTGCAAATGCTCTTGGAAAAACAACAATGATGAAAATGATTGCTGGTGTTCAAAAACCAGATGTTGGTTCAATTGATAAAAAGATCAAAATCGCATACAAACCACAGTACCTTCAAAATGATATAGATGTTGAAGTGATTGCACTTTTAGAAAAAGCAAATGAAGGCCCCATTGAAGGAAGTCAAGAAGAGGAACAAATTTTAGATCCTTTAAAAATTAAAAAACTTTACAATAAATCAATTAAAAATCTCTCAGGGGGAGAATTGCAAAAAATTGCAGTTGCATCATGCTTAATTCAAAAAGTTGATTTATATGCATTAGATGAACCTTCAGCATTTTTAGATGTTGAAGATAGAATTGCAGTTGCAAAATTTTTACAGAAATTTGTTCGTTCTTTTGGAAAATCAGCAATTATTATTGATCACGATTTACAATTAATGGATTTGATATCAGATTCTATGATAATATTTGAAGGTGAATCAGGAAAAGCAGGAACTGCTACATCACCTATGCCAAAATCAGAAGCAATGAATAGATTCCTAAAATCATTAGATATGTCATTTAGAAGAGATGAAAAAAGTCTAAGACCTAGAGTCAATAAAATAGAAAGCAGATTAGACAAAGATCAAAAAGCATCAGGAAACTTTTACTACAAACATTGACTCGAATGTTAAAAAAATCACTAGAAGATGTAT
Source organism: Candidatus Nitrosopumilus sp. (assembly GCA_036013185.1). Taxonomy (GTDB): domain Archaea; phylum Thermoproteota; class Nitrososphaeria; order Nitrososphaerales; family Nitrosopumilaceae; genus Nitrosopumilus. Next base: position 12,106 of record DASCQR010000086.1, read on the forward strand.
TAACATCAAAAGAAAGTGATGAGTTGATTTCAGCATTTGATCAAGTTGGAAATATTATCATAGTTAGAATACCAGATTCACTATTATCAAAGAAAAAAATTATAGGTGAAACTCTATTAAATGAAGTCAAAATTGTTAGAAGTGTATTTTATCAATCTTCAGCGGTTGAAGGAGATTTTCGTACAAGGAATCTAGAAATTCTAGCAGGTGAAGATAATACAGAAACAGAATACAAAGAATTTGGTTGTAAATTTATTGTAGATGTTGAAAATGCATTTTTTTCGCCTAGACTTTCAACAGAAAGAGAGAGAATTGCAAAATTGACTCAAGACGGAGAAATAATTACAAATATGTTTGCAGGCGTAGGAATGTTTTCAATAATGGCTGCAAAAAAGAAAAAATGTACTGTTTACAGTCTTGATTTAAATCCAACTGCATCAAAACTTTGTGAGAAAAATATTGCAATTAACAAATTAGCAGGGAAAGTAATATCGATAAACGGAGATGCTTCAAAGATTATTCAAGAACAACTTCTTGATAAATCAGATAGAACATTAACATTATTACCAGAAAGATCAGATGAATTTTTAGATTCTGCAATAAGTACAACGAAAAGTGGTGGAATTATTCATTATTATTCTCACATTCATGCAGATAAAAAGGCAGAAGCTGGAAGATTAACTGAAGAACATTATAAAAAAATCACACCAGTAAAATCAGAAATTCTTGATTCAAAAATTGTAAGAGCTGTAGGTCCTAGATATTATCAAACAGTAGTAGATGTTAGAATTACTAAGTAAATTAATCATCAGCTGATGTAATTGTTGCAGAGGTGGGTTTTGTTGTTGCCATCACATATCCAATCCATGCAATTATTCCAAGAATCCCACCTACTGCCATTAATACAGATAATTGTAAAACAATTGG
>DASCQR010000087.1:0-8815 GCA_036013185.1 Candidatus Nitrosopumilus sp.
ATTGTAAAATATAATGAATGTAAAATATCATTCATGTCCATTGTTTCTCCATTATGCCAGTTACTGAATTCAAAATCAAAAGTTACCTTGCTTGTTGCTAGTGTATTTGTGGGTACATTCCTCCATTCCTGTAATGATGGATTCCACATTTTTGACTCTAAAGGAACTTTAATTCTTCCATCAATCCCTGATGTTTCAATTTCCCATTGTGCTCTAACTGGAAATGTTTCACCTGTAAATGGATGTTTGAATGTTATAGGCTCTGAAATTATTCCCCAGATATGTCTACTGTATGTATCTGTTAGTCCCATAATTGGATTCCATGCTCCTTGATAAATTTGCTTTACACCAATTGTTAATTTTTCATCATCAGTTTTTACATTAATTGGTGTGAATCTACTTGGCACTCCTGCACCAAGGTCATTAACGACTCCTTCAATGTTTTCATTGACAACATACTGATCAATTTTACTTGCTAAAAAAATTCTTACTGATTCATTCACTCCTTCAATAATTGCTTTTTGAATTAATTGTGATCTTTTTTCAGAGGTTTCAAAATCTCCTCTGTAAATTTTTTGTGTAAATTTATCTAATTTTTCATTTTTATAATTCCAATACGTTGGATCGTTAAAACCAGGCATATTTGAAAACCAAGGCGAATACATCTGACCGAGTCCAATTGAATCATATTTGACAAATGCTGAGCGTCCCCATCCTTCTGTGTATAAATTCCAATTCATTTCAGCGGGATCTGAGCCATAGACTACAACAAATGCTTTGTTCAAATCACCATAGTCTTTTTTTACTGTAAATCCAATATTTTCTAATTCCACTGATAATATTTCCCCAATTGATTTTCTTACTGGATCATCACTTCTGATGAAAATTCCAATCTCAATTTCCTTGTTTTTAATTTTCCATTTGTTATCCTCTTTTATTGCGCCTCTTTCAATCATAGATTTAGAAATAATTTCATTTGCTAATGTGGGATTGTATTTGAAATTGAATGACTCTAATTCGTTAATTACTGTTAAATATTCAGGATCTGTTGGACCGTAATATGATATTATTTGAGATCCAAACCCACTCATTAATTCATTAACAATTAATTTTCTATCTACCAAATAATTTAATGCAAATCTTGCATCTTTATTTGAAAACGGATTAAATTTGTCTGCATCTGCAGGATTTACTAGTAGACTATATGATCCCCCTGTAGAATCAAAAATTTTCAATCCTTCTCGTGCTTGTTTGTCTTCTAACCTATCTGATGAAATTCGGTAGTAATACATGTCCAAATTTCCGTTTTTCACTTCTTCTAATGCTGTATTTTCATCTAGATACTGAATAAATTTTATTGAATCAACAAAAGTATTTTTTTCTGCATATGATTCATTCTGTAAAATAATAATTACTGAAAGAGCTAGTATGAAAACTAGCATTTTTTTCATAACATTATTTTTTGATGCTTGTAATAAAACCTATGTTATAACCTTGATGACGTAATCACCTAAAACCTATATCTTGCCTACTCTTCAAAATTGATAATTGAAAATTCATCCTAAAATGATTAATGGCTTGAATGGAATAATTCCGGGTGGTGTATCTGTAAAAGATTTCTCTAAAGTAACCAAAATAGACATGAACACATCTGAAAATATTTTAAAAAATTTCATGAGTCATGGAATTGGAAAATTTGATAATGATTTTTATTATTTTGAAAATGGCGATAAACTAAAAATTGCAATAATCTTAATTGAGCATGGACTTCCTTTGGACGAGATTTCTATTGCATTGGACTGGCGTGATTTTGAAGGATTAACTGCCGAAATTCTATCTTCAAAAAATTTTGCTGTTATCAAAAATATGATGTTAACAAAACCTAGAATGGAAATTGATGTTGTCGGTATTAGGTTGGGAATCGCAATTTTAATTGATTGCAAACATTGGAAAAGATATAGCTCGTCATCACTGACTTCTGCTGTTAGAAAACAAATAGAAAGAACAAAACAGTATGTTGCAAAAACCTCTGGTTCAATGGCTGTACCTGTGATTGTGACTCTTTATCATGATAAAATTGATTTTATTGATAAAGTCCCAATTGTCCCAATTTTTCAGTTTTCTTCATTTATTGATGAATTTTATGGAAACATAGAGCAAATGAAAACTATAGAAAAAGAATAGTGATGAATAATCCTAGACTTCCAATTACAAACATTTTTGTTATTTTCAATGAATTTTCTAATGCCTTTGAATAATCTTCGTAGATACTTTGACCCATTACTTTTACACGTGTTTCGTTTTCCAAAATTTCATATTTTGCTGATTTTATACCCTCTTCTGCTTTTTTTGCAATTTCCATAAACCATTTTGAGAGTTTATCGCCACTTGTAATTAATCCTAATTGATAATATCCATTTCTGTTTCTGACTTTGACTGATGCATAATGTGTATCTGATGTACAGATTTCTAATAGATCATATCCATCATTTGCAAAATTTTCTATGATCTTTTCTCTTACCCCATTTTCCATATTGTTTGCATCTGCCCATCCTAAAAAATATTTTTTATTGTTAATCTTTAAACACGTCATTCCCAATCCTCCTTTTGCAAGATCTTCTGTCCAAACATCCATGTCACTTGTATTTGCATATCCAAATTCTATTGGAAAACTTTCTTTTGTTATTAATGAATCCAAACATGATTTAGCAGCTTTTAACATGTCTTCCCCATCTTCTTGAGAAATTTCTTCCCCCATTGCATTATGACAATCTACTGTCATTATTTTTGTAAAATTTCTGTTTTTACCATATTGCTCAATCTCTTTTTTCATATAACTTGGTATGTCTTCCATTCCATGCGGTGATAGTGATAATAACAATAGTGGATTATTACCAAAAAGCATTCCTGTAACTCTTGCTTTGTTAATCTGTACCACCACTGGCTCAGTGCATTTAACTCCTTTTTCTTTAACTTCACTTTTTTCTAAATTTTTCAAGTAATTGTTTACTTCATTTCGTGATGGTAAATTTAATGCATGATCAGAAATACTATGCATTACCATTGCTGCTGATGACAAATTCTTGTAAATAAGATATGGGATGTTACTGCCTCCAACTGGATGATAGGGTCCTGGATGTATCTCAGGCAAAACCATTCTAAATTCTTTGGTTCCGTCTTCAGATGAAAATTTAATTTGTGATGTACCTACATTCGTTTCTGTTGCATGCTGTTCCATTAATTCTTCAGCATCATCAAAATCGTTTCCTTGTGATGCCAGATATGCTTGAATTGTTTTATGTGTACTTTCCATTTGAGGCCTTCCTGCTCTATCTGTCATTCTTGACCATGTGCTTGCAATTATTAAAAATGCTAATCCATATCCTAATCCTATTGGGTCACTTAGAATTGAATACCATGATTCTTGTGGAATTAAAACAAAAAACATTGCAAGTGGTTGAATAAATGCAATTGCCCATGCTTTTTTTAAACTTAATCCTAATGTTGTTGTATAAATTCCAATTCTAAAACTTGCAAAAAGTATCATTCCAAATGTAATGAAAAATAATTCTACTTCTTTTGATAATACTATGCTTGATAAAATTCCCATAAGAATTGTAACCACCCATAACATACTTCCAAAAAGTGAAGAGTGTAATGATTTTGAATATTCTTTTTTCTTGGTAAATCTTGTATCCAATAATTGAATCACTGTAAAAATCCCTAATACCATTGGAATTCTATACCAAAATTCGTCTATACTGAGATTGTTTAGATATCCAAAATACGTAGCAAGTACAATCACTACTCCTACTCCTAACGATGCAGCTAGTGAAAAATAATGTGAACCTGGATTCACTAGAGTAAGTGAAAATCTGTTATGAATACTTGAAACGTCGTCTTGTTCCTTTTCCATTGTTTTTTCACGGAGCAAAAAATAGGTCAGCTATCCATGAGATTGCAATTAAACTGATTGGAATTGATACAACTATTCTAGGATCTAATTTAAAACCTTTAGTTTCGTCCTCAAAGAATCTCATAAGGCCTCCACTTGATGCTGGAAGTGGAGCTGCTTTATCGGCCATTATGATTCAGAAAAACGAATTTTACCATAAAAACTTTCTTATTTTTCTTAAATTTTGCTAATTGTCTCAATTACTGAATTAATGGATTTAAGAATTTGTTGCTGTTTGCTGTGATCTTTTTCTTGTTCTAACTCTTTTGATAGTGATTCTAATTTTTTTTCAAGAGTATTTTTGAGCACATTTTCTTGTTTTTCCACCTTTTGTGCATCTGAAATTTTCTTTTTTTCTGGTTTGCGCCCACATTTGATGCATAACGCCTGACCATCTTTCATGACTCTAACTCCTTTACAATATGGACATGGTTGACTGAGTAATGTTGCACCATTTAGCAACATTTCTGCTGCTTTTTTTTGTAGATCTTTTGACATCATTTTCTATTGTTTTTCGATTTAAAAAATCTGATTATTAGCCTCAAACAAGGCTTAATAGTGCGTATCATCGAATTCATTTCGAACGTATGGCAGTAATTTGTAATACTTGTGGTTTACCTGAAGATTTGTGTGCATGTGGAGAACTTGCAAAAGACAGTACTAAAATTATAATTCGATTAGAAACTCGAAGATTTAAGAAAAAAGGAACCATGATCGAAGGGTTAGATCCAAAATTAAATAATTTGGAAAATGTTGCTAAAGATCTAAAAAACAAATATGCTTGTGGCGGTACTGCAAAAGAGGGATATATTTTCCTGCAAGGTGATCATAGAGATACAATAAAGGATACTTTAGTCAATTTGGGTTTTGCAGAAGATACAATTGAACTTCATTAGAAAAATTGAAAAATTCAAATAAAATACTTCAACTATTTGGAATTCCTTTCACTGCACTATTATCTGTACTTTTTGGATTGCTTGTGATTTCTTTTCCTATTGGAATCTATGTTGTTTTTGAAAGCGACATAGGCGATGACATAAATTATGATTATCCAATTTCACATTTGGATATTTTCAATAACACTTCTTTCTATCAATCTTCTTTTGATCTTAGTGTTGGTGATATGTTTGTAATTTTATGGTTGTTTTATCTTCTAATTTTTGTCATTTCTGTTTTAGGCCCAAAACAAAATTTTCTGAAATCTATAACATCATTGATTTCAATGGGCAAATATGATGTTAAATTAAATTATATGTTTGCTATCACAAAATGGTTATCCATTCTTGTTTTAATCTCTGCAATAATTAATTTAGTTCAGGAATCTTTTGGAATTGTAACTATACCTCCTCTTGGAGAGAATAATCTAATTCAATTTTTTTATGTATCTTTGGCACCACTATTGGAAGAATTTGTTTTTCGGGTAGTTTTGATCGGAATTCCTTTATTCGCATTGTATTCAAGCCGTGCTTCATTACGGTATTTTTTGAATTGTTTGTGGTCTCCTCCTTCATTAAACATTATAGATTATAGAAAAGCAATTTTCATTATTTTTTTTGTAGGTATTTTATTCGGATTTTCTCATATTGCATTTAGTGATTCTTGGAGTGAAGGAAAATTTGCTCAGGCTACTGTTGGAGGTATTATTTTAGGATGGGTCTATTTTAGATATGGAATTGTTGTATCCCTTTTAATTCATTGGGCAACAAATTACTTTATTTTTTCATATGCTTATTTTATCTCTCAAATAAATTATATTTCAGTTGAACTTGCTTTTACAAACCCATTAATGTTTACTTTGGAATTATTGTTTTTATTTTCTGGTATTTTGGGCATTTCTATTTTATTTTTAAATAAATTTTATCTAAAAGAATCATTAACTTAGAATTTTTTTAATATTTTCTATTAAATTGGGTTTTTCATTTTGTTCTAATAATAAATTCAAATCCTCTTGATCATCCACATCTAACATTATTCTTTTTACAAATACCATTGCAACATTAAGAGTATGTTCTTTTGCTGTCTTCATATGATTTCTATAACTGTCATTGTCATAATGTGTTTTCATAATGTTTGTTGGCATTCTAACTAGTGCGTTAGTGCCATCAAATTTTCTTGATGGAATAATAATTACAAAATTTGGATGCATTTGATATTTTAGTATAAAATCAATATCTTGTGTTTTGATAAGTGGTATATCTTGAGGAAAAACAATTGATGCATCAAAATTATTTTCTAGTAAATATTTGTCGGCAAGAGAAACTGCATCATTGACACTTTTTTCTTCATCATCAATTATTGTAATTGTATCATATTTCTTGCCTAGTTCTATAGCTTTTTGTTCTTTAGTAATTAAAATTATTTTTTCAATTTTGGGTGAAATGTGCAATGTTTGTAAAATCTCTTCTAACATAATTTTACAAAATTCTTCATTTTTTTTAGACGGTAATTCTAAACGAGTTTTAGCATTTGAAAAAGTCTTTACTGGAATGATTGCTGCTATTTTCAAATTAAACGTGTACTTGTTTTAAGATGAAATTTGCTAATGCTTCTTCTGCTAATTTATTTTTCATAGTAATCTTAGTTTCATATGCTTTCATATCCAATCCTTGAATTTTACTAACTAGTGACTTGTCTTTTGTATCTACAATTACATTTGCACAAACGTCTGAATACATTTTTGCCAATCCATACGCATTTGATTCAATTCCTGCAGCTTGCATATATTTTGCAGCTGGACCACTTATTGATTTATCTCCAATTAGTGGACTAACTGCAATAACTTTTTTCTTTACTTTTGATAATTCTTTTCGAATTCCTTTTAGTTGCAACATTGGACCAATTGATGTAAGTGGATTTCCTGGTGCTAATATGATCATGTCTGCATCATGAATTGCATTTATGGCTTCAGGATTTGGTCTTGCTTTGTCTGCACCAATGTATTGAATTCCTTCAACAGGATCTAACCCTCTGTGTTTAACCCAATATTCTTGTAAATGCAATTCTCCTTTGTTGGTAGTTATTCTTGTTTCTACTGTGTTATCCGTAACTGGAATAATATTTGCTGTAACTGCAAATTTTTCACACATCCATTTTGTAATGTCACTAAGGTTCCTTCCATTTTTTAACATGTTTGTTCTGATCAAATGTGTTGCAGCATCTCTATCTCCAACTCCAAACCATGTTTCTTCTCCAAATACTTCCATTTGACGCAAAAAGTTGAATGTATCTTTTTTAATTCCCCATCCTTTTTCTTGGTCTAGTAAATCTGCTAATCCGTAAATTATGGTATCTATATCTGGACAGACGTATAATCCGTATAACCAATAATTGTCTCCAACATTACTAATCACATTGACTTTATTTTCTTGAGCAACTAAACCTCTGACTAGTTTTACTGAACCTGTTCCTCCTGCTAATACTGTAATCATATCATATCCTCTAAAACTGTATTTTGATAATACTTACTCCATATTACTTTTTAGAAAATAGCGATCTGAAAAATTTTAATTTACAATTGCTAATCTAGGATAAGTTTATTACGCCTAAATAGTGGATTTTATTCGTGACTAAAGCAATAGTTTTAACAGTTTTACTCGCAGGACTAATTGTTATTGGTTCAAGTACGCCTGTTTGGGGTGCACAATTAGATTCTAGAATTAATCCAAATAATGCTGAATCACCATTTAAGGTAAGCTATCTCAAAACCGTTTTTGTAGAGTATCCAGATGGTGGTGATTTGTTTGATGCACTGAGTAAAGCCGAATGGAAAACGTTTGGAACTGCTGATGCTACAAGTCCTGATGTTCAAAAATTAATGATGGAACTTAATGCAGGAATTCAAAGTGATGGAAGTCAAGCAAGAATTTCTGATTTGAATGTTTTGTATGAATTTCAATTAAAAGGTAGAAATCTACAAACATCTATTGATTTTCGTGTGATTTTAGAAGGCACATTGACTGATTATGTTATTACTGAAGACTCTCAAAGGAAATTAGTTGATTTGGGATGGAGAGGATTGTCAACTTCATCTCCAATTGTAATTGATGGAATTGAAATCAATATTCCTCTAGAGATTCTCAAATCTCAAGAACCTATAATTTACAACACATTTGTTGGTACTGAAGCTGAAAGTGTTCTTAGTAAGGCATTAATCAATGCAGACTTTATTTTAGAACAACCATTAACTAACTGGCACTTTTTGTTTGATCCAACTGGAATTAATGCTGATGCTAGTACTTTTGGATTAGATGAACAAATTGCAGGATTTGTTGTATCTAGTTGGACCATGGGTGAAAGTAGTATTAGAGAAGGTCGTCAAGTTGAGCGAGTTTTCGAAGCTGAAGTAACTGCTGACAAGAATTATGTTGTACGAAGTGTACAATCTTCTGATCAAGCAAACTTGTATACGATTGGATTTGGTGCTTTAGATATTTTAGATGGTATTGAAATTGTAGGTGTTACTCCAACTCCTCCTGAGGATTACATGACTACATCTACTGGTGATTTTCCTGTAATGATTATTTATGGAATGGCTGGAATGGCTGCAATTGCTGGAATTGGATTTTTTGTTGTAAGTAGCAGATCTATGAAAAAACAATCATCAGAACAACAAGGAATTGATCCATCTAATCTTGTTGGTTACGCAACCAGTGCATCTTCTGGTGGTTATCAAACCAATAGGGGTGAGGCACAATTGAAATCTGATACTGATTATAATCAAACAAGAAATGTTTATGATGAATCCGCAGATACTACACAAGACACTACTACACAAGACACTACTACACAAGACACTACTACACAAGACACTACTACACAAGACACTACTACACAAGACACTACTACACAAGACACTACTAC
>DASCQR010000088.1:0-3895 GCA_036013185.1 Candidatus Nitrosopumilus sp.
GCCTTTAGATAAAATTCAAGAAATACAAAATTACATTAAAACACATGAATCACAAGTATTACATATTAAAAATAATCCTGTTGCGTGCATAATTGAAGATAATTCTAAAAATGTATCAAAATTTACTGAATTAGAAAATAAAAAAATCAAAGCTAGTTTAAGAGGATTTTTGAATAAACATGATGAGTTAGGTTTGATGATGGGATGTAAATTAAAAATTCAAATTAATGAAGAAATAATAGATTATACAGTTTATCCATCAGAAGATTTTATCAATGCAATAATTTTGAATGAGTTAATTTTTCTTACAGATGTAAAAATGAATCAAATTTTTTCGTGTAAAATTTTAACGGATCAATTTGTAAAAACAAAATCAGAATTTATAAAGTTTAAAAAAATTATTAAGAATGTAGAATAAATTAAATTTTAGATAAAAGTTTCTTTTTCTTTTCTTGAAATTCCATCGAAGTGATAATTCCCATATCCTTAAGTTTTGCCAATTTTTCCAATAATTCTAAACTTTCTTTTTTTGAATTCTTTCTAGAATTTACAGTTTTTTGAATCTTTGATTTAGCAGTTTTTTTTAATTTAGAGCTTAAATTATGACGTTTGTTAGAAATTTTTTCACTTATTCGAAATCCTTTTCGTTTTGCTTGATCAATTATTTCTTGAGATTTTTTCTTGGTTACATCATCGACTAGTTTTTTCTTTTTAGCCATTTTACTAATTTCTAATGTTTTCTTTTTAGCTAAACGTGTTTGATATTTTAGATCCTTAATAATCTCGTTTTTACTTTTTTGTTCAAATCGTCTAGTATACTCTTGGATTAATAGTACAGGAAATGGTGAATACTCTACATCAGAATAATATTTTATTATCGTACTGTCAGGTAATTTTTTCAAATATTCTCTAAAAGATGTCTCAGATTTTAATATCATATTTTAATTCCAAACCTTCATCATAAAAACATTCTACTGAAAATAATCTAAATTATTTGAAATGTTATTTTCCCCAAATAGGCTGAGTTTTAATCCATTTTATCAAATCTATATACAAACTACTTTTTTCCATGTTTAAAACACCTATTTCTAAATTAGTTGAAGATTTAACAGTTTTTGAGTAATCGTCACATTTTGCAAAAACCACCTTATCCAAAAACATTTCATTATTCATTTCTTTTTTAGCCAATTCTTCAGATTCAGTCATTGCAAAACTAGCAAATAGAACACCATCAACCCAGTACGCATTAGCAGCTTCTAATGAAGACATCATTCCTATTAAATCATCTAAACTAAGTTTTATCATATCACGAACATAGATTTTATCATATGGTTTATGAATAAATTCAGTCATAACAACCACTAATTTTTCATATTAATGAATATTTGGAAATATTATAATTAGATTTTTTCAAATGATAGACATGTCAAAGAAATTAGATAATGAATCAGATCATGAATTATTTGTAACTGAATTCCCAAAAGGTAATTACGGAATTGTAGATTATCTACAGGGACGGGTACATTTTGCATTAATGGACCAAATGAAATTAATGCATGAATCAGGAATGACACAAAAACAAATCAAGGAGTCAATATTAAAAACAATTTCAGAAATTATAGATAACTTTGAGACAAAAAATGATTAAAAAATTTTTGATTCCATTTTGTTAGATTCAATCATGAAGATTTTATGACATTTGCAAAAGCAATTCGTGTGAGGAAGGTCATTATTATTTCGATATTTACATTCTTTAGTATGCTCAATTATGTTTTGTTTAGGATACATAGTATACTAAAAATAAAAAATGTGTTAAATAAAAATATTAGAATTAAAATCAACATTAAAAAGTAACAAAAGAAAAGAACTAAACTTTGATTATTATGCCTAAACATAGGCACAATTTGTCAAAATTAGTTACTTACTCTTCTGAGATTAACCAGGATAAACCTATTGCATCTTCCCAAGTATTTGAGTTATTGTTATCATTCATAAATAGAATAAAGTGATTTTGCATTTAAAAGAGATGAACGATTGATCAGTATCAATACTATGAATGATTTGATAGTAATTCCTTATATTGATTTTAACAAATTATTGATAATCAGTCACAAATGATGTGGATTTATTTTTTTAATCGTCATCAATTTTTTTTCTAAAATTTGCAGTCCTCTCAAAATAATATTGTTGTTTCTTTAAATCTTTTTCAGAAATAATTCTGCATTTTCTTAATGGTACCAATTTTGAAATTGCTTCATGTGTTTTGATATCCAAATAATCTTCAGCATATGTAATTTGTAAAAGAGTAAATTTGTCTTCTATGATGATTTTTGTATATTCATATCCAGTACTTTGTTTCATTCCAGTCATAAACAATCCAATTTTTTTGTCACTTTTTGAGATTTGAGGATCCTCATAACAACAAATGGCATATTCGTCATCGTTTTTTTCTATGATTGTCAACCGTGTAAATTTTTCGCTCCATCTTTCAATTTCTTTACCAACATTTGTAGCTGCATGTTTATCTTCAAATACTATCAATAAAACAAGTTTGTCTTGTTCACGAGCCCATGAAATATTGAAATTATCTTTGTACCAATTAATTTCATAGGACATAGTTCTAATGGAAAAACAGTGAAATTAAATTCTTTACACATAAATTTTGTAATTATTTAATAAAAGGTGAATAAGCCCAGGGCATAATCCCGTTTGGTTTCCTTTAGAGCATTTCACTCAGGGGGTTATGGTGGACTTATTCCTATACAATACATTAGAAACTTATCATAATTAAGTATAATTTTTGTATGTAATTATTACAGATCAAATTAAAAATATTACAGATCAAATTAAAAATATTACATCTTTTTATCTGAATTTCATAATTGAATGTATGAAAATGACTAGATAAAATATTTTTTAATGTGATCTAAAAACTTTTGAAAATAAATTAAAGAGATTTTCAATTAAAAATTCCAATTATTACATTATATTGAAAGTGTGACAGTGCATAGATTTTAAGAAAAAAGAAAAAAGAAAAAAAGACGTTAACCAATTATTGTCTAAAATGGTTTAACTGTCATTAGTCTACTTTTGGATGCAAATAATATTGAACCAATGATTGCAACAGCAAGAATCATCATTGCAATTGTACCAAATTCTGGTACAACTACTTCAACGGTATCCATTTTAATCAAGATGGCATCAATTTGAGAATTAACTTCTGAAACTGAAGCACCGGATTTCATCATACCACGAAGTTCTTCACGCAACATAATCTCGACTTCTACCATGAGTTCTCTTTCACCGGCCTCAATTAGAGGACCTTCTAAGAATTCATAGTTGTCAAGATATGCTTTTGTGGCAAGACTTAGTGCTAAATCAGAATCACCATTTTGATATTCTTGTTTTGCTTGTGTCAATAATTCACGAATTTCATCTACATAGGTTTGTAGTTCTGCTTCCTCGCTTTCTTCACCTAGAATTTCACTGATTTCATGGATGATTCCACCTGCAAGTGTTTCTACTTCAGATGGGTCTACTCTTGCATCATATGCAGATTCAAGTTCTTCATAGAGTTCTGCTATTTCTTCTGCTTCATGTGCAGGAATATCAGATTTGATCTCATTGAAAATTACTTGGGATCTCCAAACAAATGCAGAGCCGTCTTGGAATTCAGCCATTTCACCGATAACACCATCTTCAACTGCTTCAGCATATTCTGCTACAGAAGTTTCAAGTAGTGTACTCATTTGGAAGAGTTGTGATTCTACAGAATTACTCCAATATGATCCAACAACAGCTGTACGTGCAATTGCAACTACTTCTTTACCATCGTCAATAGCATCTTGTGCTTGACTTCTTGATACGTCAATGGTTGCTTTTGTTTTCAAACCAA
>DASCQR010000089.1:0-1508 GCA_036013185.1 Candidatus Nitrosopumilus sp.
ATTCAGAGAAAGATAAATCCTGTTTATGGTTATTAGTCAGAAGAAAATTTCTTGCAGATCATATGAATTCCTGGTTCTCCAACAGCACCAACCATCTGTTGAACAATTTTTCCATCTTCGAACATGATAAATGTGGGAATTGATTGAACATTTAATTTCATTGCAATATCTTGTGAATTATCTATATTTACTCTGGCAAATCTTATACGCCCATATTTTTTTGCCATTCTAGAAAAAATTGGATGCATTGATTTACATGGACCACACCACTCTGCCCAAAAATCTACCAATAGTAACTTATTTTTCGATAGAGCATCATCAAAATTTGAAGAATTTAGGTCCATAACAGGTGTTTCTTGCACTGCTCGTTGTTCTTGTTGATGTTTCAACAGATCATCTAGTTGTTTTTTCTTAATACGATCCAGCTCATCATCTGACATGATCATTATCAAAAAAATGATTATTTATTCATACTACAAATCTAATAGATATCGTAAAGTGATTTGTTCACCTTCCTGAATATACATTTCATGGAATGTCGGTGATTTTATTTCTACTTTGAATCCATGTTTTTTAATATCTATTCCTTCACCAAAAACCTGGGCTTGAATTTTATATTCATGATTTTTATCAATTTTTACAGATATTTTTCTTGCAGCAAACCCATCAGTAATTGTTAAAATAATAATTTCTTCAAGCCAATTATATAGTAAATATCTGAGGTCTTTTCCTGTTACTGATACGTGTCTAATGGTTTTTTCTTCAATCTTTGATGGATCAATAATAGTTTCGACCACAGATTTTCCAGCTACTTCAAACGCAGTAGTTAGATTCGGTGCAGTAACTTCAATTACTGCATCAGTTGAGTGCTCAAGGTGCCTATAACTCATTTTCTTTTTTTACAACTTCTATTATTAATTAGTTCTAATAGCAAAGCCTAAATGTATTAATTCAATTTTTTGTGTGAATGGATCTTCCTAGAGGAATGAAAGATTTTGAAAATAGTGAATTTTCAAAAATTGAGTTTGTAAGAGAAAAATTTCTTGAGACATCAGAGATATTTGGGTTCAAATTAATGGAACCCTCTACGCTTGAATCAGTTTCTACATTAGAAGCAAAAAGTGGAGAATCAATTAAGGATGATATTTATTTTTTTAAAGATAAGGGAGAAAGAGAAATTGCATTAAGATTTGACTTTACTGTTGGTCTTGCACGTTTTGCAGCTTCTCAAAAATCTATGAAACTCCCTTCTAAAATTTCTGCTTTTGGTGGGGTTTGGAGATATGACGAACCTCAAAAAGGACGATATAGATTTTTTCACCAGTGGGACATTGAAATTTTCGGGAGAGCAAATTTTGAGTATGATGCTGAAATAATTGAATTTACGTCAAAATTTTTCTCCAAACTTGACTTGCAAAATATTATTATTGACATTTCGCATAGAAAACTGGTTCAATCATACATTAACAAGATCTTTGAGTCTGACGACTCAAAGATTGTTTCTGACA
>DASCQR010000090.1:0-2256 GCA_036013185.1 Candidatus Nitrosopumilus sp.
CGAGATGAATATGATCAGAAAACAGATTTTGGAAAAAATTTTTTAGAACAAAAGAAATATGATGAACTTTTTAATAAATTAAGAAATTAAATCTTCATTGATTTTTAATAATTTTATTTTCTGCAATTGAATTAATGTAATTTACTAAACTACGATAATATTTTAAATGAAAATCAATATCTTTAATTTCTGTTTGTTTTAATTCTTCTAATTCTGGTCCAAAATCTCTCTTATCTGTTTGAATCTGGTCTAATGTTTTTTCATTTACTTCGATCATATGAAATAAACTGTGAAGTACTTCGCCTTTTTGAAGTGTTTTATCACATGATTTTTGTAATAATATTTCTACCCAATCCATAAATAATTTTACAAATTAATTATATCATCATTAGACTTGATTAAAACAAACTTCAACTCAATTTTTTTTAGTGATTTTTCTGCCTGTATTAATTAGATTTTTTTTGGTTGCCTGTTTTTTCATTACTTCTTTCAGTGTCTGAATGGACTTCTGTATGTTGGTATAGATCCTCTTTAGAATCAAATATTTGATCACAATAGGAGCATTGATGCATGAACTTGATACTCAATTGCTATTTTTATGAGTTTCATGATTTTCTTATAAGTTAAAAATTTCTTTTATAAGCTAGATTTTGAAATTACTTTCTAAATATTTGTTATATTGCTTTAAAACAAAATAAAATTTTAAATTATTTTTTTATGATGTCTGAATTTCTATTTTTGAATTGCATGTAGGATAATGACCAACATCATTTTTTATTTTTTCAATTAATTCTAATTGTTCTTGTTTCTGATTATCTGTAAAGATTCTTTGGTAAAATGCTGTTTTTTTCATACATTCATTTCCATCAAAATCTGTATCTAAAAATTTTGTAAACGTTCTTTCAAGATTATCTGTTTCGCCAACAAATATTGGTTCTTTACTTCTATTGTATAATACATAAATCCCTGAAACAGATTTTACAAATTTTGCACTTTCTAACCATACTCTCATTTTGTCATCAAGAAATTCCATACTGTCTATATTTTTAATTGATATTAAAATGATGATGAAAAATTTTGTATATTACAAGAACCTTCATGCTTTTAATACCTAAAACCGAGATGATTAATCCTGTCTCTTATAGAAAAATTTCCCGATCAATTTACTCCTAGAAAAATTCAAAAAACCATTCTTGATGAAATTGAATCAAATTTGAAATCTGGATTCAAAAAAATTGTTATTTGTGCCCCTACTGGTGTTGGTAAATCTTTAGTCGGTGCAACTGTTTCAAATTATTTTGATAGTTCATTTACTGTTACTGCATCAAAACATTTGCAGGATCAATATATCAAAGACATCCCTTTTTTAAAACCAGTTAAAGGGAAACAAAATTTTCCTTGTCTTAAATTAATGTCATTTGAAAAAGTGGATGATACCAAACGTGCTATGCATTTGGGACTGACTTGTGACAAAGGTCAATGTCAAGAACGAGTAAGTAAAAATGGTAAAGAAATTGTTCAAGTTTGTGATTTTAAACCTACTATAAAACAAGTAGAAGAAAATACTCAAGATTCTTTATCTTGCAGTTACTATATGCAAAAATATGATGCATTAGTTTCAAAGCATTCTTTGTGGAATTATCATGCTTTTTTTACAATAATGAAATTTAACAGAAAATTATTTGAAGATTACCTCGATAGAAAAGTTACTATTTTTGACGAGGCTCATAAAATTGAAGATCAGATTATTCAGTTTGTTGGATTTGATATTTTTGCAGGACAGGTAGATGAATGCAATCTTAATCCTGATAAATATAATTTCTCTGATTTAGATTCAATGATACAATTGACTGATGATATTGCTTATTCTTATGCTAAAAAAATCAAAGACATCAAAGAAAGTCCAGTATTTCAAAATAATCCTGATTTTGAATTAATTACAGGATTGGAAAGACGTTACGATAGGGCTGCACAGGCTAAAGTTGATATAATTTCTGACAAAGATAATTTCATAGTTAATGAACCTGTTAAGGACATCAATGGAAATTTTAGAACTATTTCTGTAAAACCAATTGATGTGTCAAAATTTGCAAATCAATTTTTTGATACTGAATATCAAATATTTATGTCTGCAACAATTGACAAACTTGGTTTTTGTGAAAATATGGGATTAGAAAAAGATGATGTTGCATTTGTAGATACTCCAAAATCTCCTTTTCCTATTGAAAACAGACGAATTGATCTTCTAAATATTAG
>DASCQR010000091.1:0-4149 GCA_036013185.1 Candidatus Nitrosopumilus sp.
CCATTCCATGTCATGATATGTTATATTAGGCTCATTTTTTGCCCATTCACATCTTTTTTTCATAATTTGACTTGTAATTAACACAGAATATTAGTTGTGGAAAATTCAATGAATTATGAAATTAAATAAGCAATTACTACAAATTAATAGGAATTTCATTATTTGCTTTATTGCTTCTGCATCATTATCAGCAGTAGCTGCTCAACTATTGGCAGATTATGAAAATTATCAAACTACAACCATTACAATCATTATTGGATACGTTATTTATTTTGGATTATTTTCAAGTCTTTTTTACATAGATAATAAAAAAAGATACAAAACTATGGAATCAAAAACAATCAAAAAAGAATTATTAAAATTAATTTCATCGTTTGGTGTGGGAGAAATAATATATTTAGGAATCAGGTGGCCCAGTTTGTATTATTTTTTAGAAATAGGAATTGAACCATATTTATCATCAATCATTTCAGAAATAATTGCAACAACATGTTACATGATATCAGTAACAGTATTTCTTAGAAAAACAAAAACATTCTAGTTATTTAGAAAGTTGAGTTACTAAATCAGTAGAAGTAACAAGTCCAACTATTTTTCCATTATTAGTTACAGCAAGTTTTCTAATTTTTTTGCTTGTCATTCTTTGTGCTGCCGCAAAAATTGATTCATCATAATTAATTGTAATTAATGGTGAAGACATAATTTTTTCAACAGGGGTGTCAGACGAGAGATTATGAGAGACGATTTTTGTTGCATAGTCCCTGTCTGTAATAATACCACTTAGATGATCATCTTTTTTTACAAGGACTGCACCAATTCCACCCTGTTCCATCATTTTTGCTACTTGGAAAATAGTTGTATCAGTACTAACAGAAATTATAACTTTAGTCATAATATCCTTAACCAAAATTGAGGATGAATCAAAATCTTGACGGCTCACCAATATAATCAAAAATTATAATATTTAAGAATAAAGAGGGCGCAATGGGATTCGAACCCACGACCTATAGATCCGCAATCTATCGCTCTATCCAAGCTGAGCTATGCGTCCAAGAACATTGAGAAATGAACACTTAATTTGGATTACTATTATTTGGAGAATTTTGAAAAAACATATTGTGTTTCTTCCAATTCTTTAAATGACCAAGCAGTAGGCAAAGAAATATTTTGAACAAATCGTAAATTATTATTTTCTATAAAACTACCCCATCCAGCCATATTTTTTGGATCCATAGAATATTTTTTTGATAGTGTACCAGCGAAAACCCAGCCAGAATGATTCAACATAGTATCTGATTCAAATTTTTTTAACACACCAGATGCCAATTCTATTCCACCCATTTGTGCCAAACCACCTATGAAGAATAATGGGTTTTTTAGATTTAAGGAAGAATAATCAAATTTAATTGCATTAAAACAGTGAGGATTAAAATTTACGTTTCTAGACAGTGATTGTTGAAGTTCAACTAGTAAATCATCAAGTTCAATACTATAAGATTCCATTCCAAGTATTTTTCCACAATATGCGATTCGCCCATCCCCAGATCCAATATCAATAATTTGAGAGTATCCATTTTCTTTTGCCAGTAAAGACAAAATGTATCCAGACATCATCCAAGTGGGGGAAAAGGGAGCATTACTAGAAGCATGTTGTATACTGTTTAACCAGTATTTGTTAATATCACCTTCATATACAATACAAGGTATACCACCAAGTATTTTTTCAAATGAATTATAATAGATAGGATTTTTTTCTACAAAATCATGAAGCAGTTTTAGTTCTCCATTATCAATGGGAAATAAATCAGAATTTGAAAGTGGGAGAAATTCATGAATTTGACTAGAACCATCATATTCAGAGGCAAATTCTTTTTTTAAATTAGTTAAATTTTCAGCAAGTTTTTCAATCATTAGATAAACCTACATCATATTGTTTTACAAATTCTTTTGTACTCATTGTTTCACGTAGTTTTTCATACAATTTAGCCTCGTTTTCAATAGTTTCTTTTGATTTTTGATTAGAATTTAGAGATTGTAAATCCTTAGTAATTTTAGAAACAGAATTTGTGATATTTTTCATTATTTTAGGATGAATAATAGAATTAAATTTTTCAGAAATAAAATTTTCAACATTTGAAATTTTTTCAAAAGAATTTAAATCAGATTTATCAATTTGTTGTCTCATCACTTGAATCATAGACGTAACATTTGTAATTTGATAATAAACTTCAACAATTTGATTTACAAATAATTCATTTTCAAAATGTATTTCATTTACCAATTTTTCTAATTTTTCAAATTCAACAACAAATAATTCGATTAAATCATTTGAAGACATTATGAAAAAACTATTTTAAATTTTTAAAAATGTTGGTATTTAGAAAATTACTCTTCTTTTTCTGCTTTGTTAACGTAAATGTAAGTCATCAAAGCACCACCAATAATACCACCTATTATTGGACCAACCCAATAAATCCATTGAACTTCCCACAATCCAGCATCACCTGAAATTAACGCAGGAGAAAAGGATCTTGCAGGATTCATTGATGCGCCAGTTAGAGGTACACCGATTAAGTGCAATAAGAAGACCACACCACCTATTGCTGCACCATAAACACTCTTTGGTGCTTTTTTGTGTACAGCAGTCATAAAAATAACAACTACTAAGAAGAATGTGAAAATAATTTCTAAAACTACAGCAGAGATCACACTGCCATTAATTATTTCACTTGGGCCTCCATGAGCACCCCATAGTACTTGTTTTCCAATTTCTGGAAATATAACAGCCAAAGTGGCAGTTGCAATAACTGCACCAATTATTTGAAATAGAATATACCCAATTCCATCTTTTACTCCAATTTTTTTAGTGATCATCATTGGAATAGTTACTGCAGGGTTAATGTGAGCCCCAGAGACATGACCAAATGCATATACCATTAATGCAATTGCACCACCATGACCCAGTGAAATGAAAATTACTGCTTCAGTGGATAATCCATCACCGTACCATGCTGCAGCCAAAATTACAGATAATGGACCAAAGAATACGAGCCCAAATGTTGCAATTGCTTCGGCAAGCCATGCACGAGTATTAACCATCATGAAAATACCCAAGATGTTTCAATATAAACAATTGGGTTATGCTTCGATCATAGAATACATAATAGTACTAAGGTGGAAAAAAGGTACTCTCATAAATAGTCAAATTTGCAATCAAAAATGTGTTAGAAGAGGGAGAGTCAGTTCCTAAATTTGTTCTAAATGATTCAAAAGGAAATAAAATAAAATCAACAGACTTTAAAGGAAAAAAACACGTCATCTATTTTTATCCAAAAGATTTCACACCAGGATGTTCAACACAAGCAGATGAATTTTCAACACTGTATAAAAAATTTCAAAATAATGAAATAGAGATTGTCGGCATTAGTCCAGATAATGAGGAATCGCATAAAAAATTCTGCAACAAAATGAATATCAAATATGTTTTATTATCAGATACAGAAAAACAAACAGCAAAAACATTTGGTGTTTGGGTTAAAAAAAATTCATGGGACGAGAATACATGGGAGTAACCAGAAGCTCGTTTTTAGTTAATGAGAAAGGAAAAATTTTCAAAATATTTCCCAAAGTCAAAGCTGCAGGTCATGCAGAACAAATTTTAGAAGAGTTTATAAAATAAAAAGAAAAGGTTAGAAACCTTTTGGCAATGTACCTCTAGAAGGTTTTGCTGGTTCAGGTTTTGCTGGTTCAGGTTTTGGTTCGAATCCTTTTGGCAATGCACCACGTTTTTTATTAGCAACTTTTGCTGCTGCTTCTGCGGCTTCTTCTTCCGCTGCTGCTTTTGCATCATCAATTTTTTGTTGCTCCAATCTTTTTAAATAATCAGCTTCATAATCTGATAATTTATCTTGTTTGGATTTACCTTCATCATTAGATGCAGTTTGTGATGGAGGTGCTTGTTCAGAAACTTGTGGAGTAGGTGCTTCTTGAGCAGTTGCTTTTTGTGCATTAACACCATCGACAGTCATTGCGATACCACTAAAGGCTCCAAATGTTTTATCTGCTGGATGATATGCCATTCTAGCTCTTGTTGCAAAGTATTGGTCTGATACTGCTGTATAGCCAGTAACTGTTGCTTTTTGATCATTC
>DASCQR010000092.1:0-10482 GCA_036013185.1 Candidatus Nitrosopumilus sp.
ATGATTCTTACGTTTGATTTTTTTACGGTGATAATCTATCAGGATCTCTTGGATAAAGAACAACTTCACGGACATTATCGATTTCAATCAACGTCGTCATTAATCTGTCTAATCCCATTCCCCAACCTGAATGTGGTGGCATCCCCCAGTCAAATGTTTTGAGGTGATCCTCGAATTGTGCAGGATCCAATCCTTGCTCTGATAGTCTTGCTTTTAGTAATTCTGAATCATGAAGTCTTGTTCCACCTGATGATAATTCCAAATATCCGTATTGCAAATCAAAAGAACGTGATAATGTTGCATCTTCATCTTTTTCTCTGATGTAAAATGGTTTTAGTTTCATTGGCCAGTCAGTTAAAAAGTAAAATCCCGGGTGATTGTTTCCAATAATTCTTAGGTGTGAATCTAGTAGATCATCTCCAAATTCAATTTTCTCTCCTGCTTTTTTGAGTTCATCTACACACTGACTATATGTGATTCTTTCAAATGGTGCAGATGGAATTTCTATTGTGTGCTCAATTGATTCCTGTTCCTTTTTACAATTTTCTGCAGTAAATTTGTATACTGCAATTACTAATGCCTCTAATACATCCATAACATCTTCATAATCCATGAATGCTGCTTCGATATCTATACTGGTAAATTCGGTTAAGTGTCTACCTGTGTGAGAATTCTCTGCTCTGTAAAAATTTGAAATTTCAAAAACTCTTTCTAATCCAATTGTCATTTGTTCTTTGTAAAGTTGAGGGCTTTGTGCTAGGTATGCTGTTTTTCCAAAATATTCTAATGAAAATAAATCTGCTCCCCCTTCACTTGCACTTCCAATAATTTTTGGTGTTGTAATTTCAATGAATTTTTTTTCGACTAATGTTTTTCGTAATGCTTGTAATACATAATGTCTCAATTTAAAAATCGAAGCTGTTTTTTGATTTCTCATATCTAATGCTCTGTGATTTAATCTTGTATCGATATTACTTTCTAATCTACCAATTGGGTCTACTGGTAATGGATGAATTGCTTTTGCTAAAACCTCGATCTCTTCAGCTTTTATTTCAAATTCAAAATCCCTAGCTTTGGTTTCTTGAACAATTCCTTTGATTCTAACTGCACTCTGACGATTAATCTCTCCAAGATTATCATTTAATTCGCCTTTTACAATTACTTGAGAAATTCCTGAAATATCTCTTAATGTAATAAAGGACATTTTTCCTAATTTCCTAAGATCCTCAATCCATCCTCCCAACACAACTTGTTTTCCAATAAGTTCTTCACTTAATTCTGATATTTCATGTGTTTTTGCAAAAGACATCTTACTTATCCTCAAACTCTATCTCAATGTCAAGGTTTCGGGTATTTTTGACAATTTCTACGACTTTTTTAGTATCAATTGGAAATTTAGGCGTCCATTTACCTGAAACGACTGCTTTTGTTTTTTGTATTCCTCCTGTCCATACTGCATTAATTGTTAAAATTTTTGTTGGGAAAAACAAATCTTCTATGAATTTTTTGTCTGTTTCATCTGCTTCTACTAACCATATCTTGTCTTTGAATTGTTCCTGTAGTAGTCTGTAAAGCGTTCTACTTTGTCTAATTGCCATAATGTCATTTTTTGCTAATGCTAAAATGAAATTTCCTTCAAATTCTTTGCACGAATAAAGTGAAAAATTCTCTATTTCCTTGTTTGTTTTAGCAAGTTTTGCTAAAGTTATTGATGCGTTAACATCTGCTTTATTGATCTCCCCTCTGTCTACTTTTGATTCACACTGAGGACAAAGTACTGCATTTTTTGCATCAAAGTTGCATATTGGAAATATCATTTAAATCGATTTTTTATTTCTAATAATCTTGTTTATATCCTTTAGTGCAAAACAAAAATTCTAGTATGGATCTAAAATACATATGACTTTGTTATCTGTACGTGGACTATCTTCTAGATATTCTACTTCTAAAGGTCCTGTTTATGCTGTTGATGACGTAGATTTTGAATTAAATTCTGGAGAATCTCTTGGAATTGCAGGCGAGAGTGCATGTGGAAAAAGCACATTAGGTCTATCGATCATCAAAATGCTTTCTGGTGGAAACAGTTTTGGAAAAATTATTTTTGATAATCAGTCTATTTTAGATCTCTCTAATTCTGAATTTGATGAGAAACTTCGTTGGAAAAAAATTTCTATGATTTTTCAAGGAGCAATGAATTCATTAGATCCTGTATTTACAATTCATCAACAATTTGTTGAAATTTTAAAACAACATAATTTTGTTGGAAACTCTGACAAGCTGATAACAGATTCACTTAATTCTGTAAATTTGGATGAAGACGTGTTAAAAAAATATCCTCATGAATTAAGTGGAGGAATGAAACAAAGAGTAATTATTGCAATGGCATTAATTTTAAAGCCTAAATTTGTTATTGCAGATGAGCCTACCACTGCTTTGGATGTTTTAATTCAAGCACAAATAATCAATTTACTAAAAAAATTAAAAAAAGATGGTATGTCTTTTTTGATGATTACTCATGATTTATCTGTCTTATCTGAAATTGCAGATAAACTTGGGATTATGTATGGTGGACAAATGGTTGAATTTGGTACATCTGAGGAAATTTATAAAAATCCTAAACACCCATACACTCAAGGATTGATTGAATCCATTCCTACTCTTCAAGGCAATATTCCAAAATATATTCCTGGTGCCCCGCCAAGTTTACTTGTAGAACCTACAGAATGTAGATTCATTGATAGATGTCCATTAGCTATTGAAAAATGTAAAAAACTTCCTCCAAAATTTAAAACTGATACTGGATATGTTCGATGTTGGCTTTATGATGATAAAAAATAATTATTTTTGATTAAGATATTTGGAATCAATTTTTTTTAGATATACTTCTTGAATTAAGGTAGTTTCTCTTTCTACCGTATTTCTACAAATCATTTTTACATATTTTATTAAATCTGGATCTTGATGATCCTTTTCAAATAATTTGATTTTTTTTAAAATTTTTTGCTCAAATTCCATAATGTTGTGGAGTTCCTTACTTATTTCATCGATTTCCATTTGTTTATAATTTTTTGATTGTTTTGAATTAATTTCTTCGATCAATTTTTTAACATCTTCCATGCGCTATAATTTTTTCTTTGGATACTTTAATTTTCTTTTTTATGTTCTAAAATATGTTTTAGTCCTTCTGCCATACTAAGCGAATCTAAATCAATTTCACAATAAGGACACTTCAAAGTATTTCTAATTTCATGAGTGTTTTTTAACAATTGGTAGGCATGAATCTATGATTCTTAGCATTTCAGATCTGATTACTTTTTTATCTATTGAAACCCAAATTATTGATTTTTTTATAGTGAATGATATTGTTTGGACCTTTTTTCGTTCTTCCCAAACAAATTCTACCTCTCCTAAATTTTTATCAAAAAATCCTTCTAAATCATTCTTCATAGCAATGTGTGAAAATTGGTATTGTGTGTTTTTTTCATCTAATAATGGTGTTAATTGCTGTCTTCTAACATATGCCAATAATTCTCCTCTTTCACCAATCACTCCTACAAATCTGATAAATGGACTAATTGAGGCTATGTCGTGACAAATTCCTTTGAATTTTTTTGTGACCATATAATTATTTTATTTTGAACATATTTTAATCCTGTCTTTATTCATTTGTTATTTTTAAATTAATTTTTGACATAGATTTTTAAAATATTATTCCTAATCCTATCACAACAATAATTGTTTTAATTATTTTGCCTGAAATCATAAACACTGAAAATTTAACGAATTTCATTTTTTTAATCCCTGCCGATATTAAAATTAGATCTCCAATTACTGGGATCCATGCTGCAAAAAATATTGCGGTCCATCCAAATTTATCTAGTAATTTATTGTGTTTTTTATCTTGTTTTTCTATGTCTGGTTTTTTTCTCATTTTTTTGACTAACTTATTGCCTCCAAATCCTATGAAATAATTTAAAATTCCTCCTATAGTTGATCCAATTATTAATACAATTCCAACCAGAATAATATTCTCTCCTCCTATCAATAATGCTGATGTTAAAATTTCTGTTGGTAATGGTAATGCAGTTGCTGCTAATAATGAATTTAAAAACAGTCCAATTATGCCGTATTCTTGAAATAAATTATTAGCTAGAACTTCTTGCAATTGTTGATAGTATTCCATGAATAATTCATGATTCATGACTACACATCTTTGTCATGTTTATTATTCACTTTGATTGGAATTATTAGTTTTGATTAAATATCGCCTAAAATTGATTTGATCAATGGAGTTAACTGATATTTTTCCGTTTGCTCCAGATGATGGATATCTAATTTTAGCTTTGGTAAATTTTATTGGTTCCTTGATACCATTTGTCCCTCTTCCTGGTTTTTTGCTTCTTGCTACCATGTCTGTTGGTTCAGAATATGATTTACATATTCTTGCTTTAGTTTCTGCAATTAGTGCCGCTTTAGCTAAACAAATTATCTTCTTTCTTAGCTTTGGTAGTCGTAAAATTCTAAATCCTAAAACTCGAAAACGAATGAAACCCTTTGAAAGATTAGTTAAGAGATATGGCGGCGCTGCTGCTTTCTTTGCAGCTGCAACTCCCATGCCTGATGATATAATCTTCATACCTTTAGGTTTAGCAAAGTATAATGCTAAAAGATTTTTTGTTGCAACTTTATCTGGAAAAATTGTTTTAAGTTATGTGATTGTTTTCATTTCTCATTATGTTGGATTGTCTTTCATTGAACCCTTTTTGGAAAATGTTGATGATGCAACCCCTATTTATGTTGGCATATTCCTTTTTGGTGCAATGATGACTGCTGTAGTTGTTTTGGTTTTAAAATTGGATTGGCAAAGGATTATGGTAAAATTTGCACCCTGGACATTAGATGAAAACAATGATTGGGATGAAGATGAGGAAAAATCTAAAAATTAATTTTCTATTTTAAAATTCCACAATAAATTTTTTCCATTTTTAATTCCCACTCTTGATGATTTAGTGATTTTTTTTACTTCGATTCCTTCTGTAATGTATATTTCTGATTTTTTTGTTAAATCTACCCCATAGTGTTTTTTTGTAATTTCTAATGCCTGTGTTAATTTTGCAGGACCATCTGTTAAATTTTTTAATTTTTTTAAGTTTCTATTTTCTTGCATTTTTAAAATTCCTTCTATTGGCTTTATTGCACGTATTAATACTGCACCAGCTGGAACCTTTGATTTTTTTGCTACTATGTTGAAACAATAATGCATTCCATATGTGAAATAGACATAGGCTATTCCTACATCTCCAAACATTACCTTGTTTCTTTCAGTAATTTTGTTAAATGCATGACTTGCAGGATCATCCTTGTGCCTATATGCTTCAGTTTCTGTGATAATTCCTGATATTTTGATCCTGCCTATTTTTCTAACAATTTTTTTCCCCAACAGTTTTTTTGCAACAATTACCGTATCTTTTTGATAGAATTCTCTAGGAAGCATATTCAATATCAACCTTGATTTTTCTCTCATTTTTTAATTCTTTTATAATTTTAAATAATTTTTTCATATCTTTTTTTAAAACATCTATTAACTTTTGATTGTAAATAGTTGCAGCAGGATGAACACTCAAAAAATATAATTGATTATTTTTTTTGATTATTTTTCCTCGAAATTTTATAATTTCTTTTCCTCCTAAAAGTGAATTAAAAGCAGTGTTACCTAAAACACAAATTATTTTTGGATTGATTATTTCGATTTCTTTTTTGAGATAATTACTACATGTATCTCTTTCAATTGTAGTGGGAACTCTATTTTTTGGTGGTCTACATTTAACAATATTTGTAATGTATACTTCTTCCCTGCTAATCCCTGCACTTTCTAATGCAATTGATAATTTTTTTCCTGCAATTCCTATAAATGGTTCTCCTTTCAAATCTTCGTTTTTTCCAGGTGCTTCTCCAACAAAAATAACATCTGATTTGTAATTTCCTTTGCCTGGAACTGAATTATTTCGTGTTTTATTTAGTTCACATTCTGTACATCGAATCACTTGTTGTTTGATTTTTAAAATTTTTTTTTCCATACTAATTTACACTTTTCACTGTTGCAGTTCCTCTTATTGTAGGACCTCCATTACCCATAATCATTGATTGCATTGGATCTCCTTTACCACAATTAGTTATTGGTCTTACTGTAAAATCATCACCACATGCATCAATTGAATTAAAAAATTCTGGTGCAGTACTAGTTACAATTACGTCTCTTTGTAAGTCTGTTATTTCTCCATTTTCAATTTTTTGTGCATATTGACAAGAAATACTCCAATTGTATCTTTTCATATCAATTGATGGAATTTTCATATTTGAAATATAATATCCATTTTTTACATCTTTAATTATTTCTTCAACTTTTTGATCTCCGTTACCAATACAAGTACATGCCATGCGTATTAGAGGCATATATCGATAATTTGTTGCTCTCATGTTACCTGTAGGATATGTGTTGAATACTTTTGACGTTTCTCTATTTTGCATATGGTTTTTTAAAATTCCTTTTTCTACAAGGTTTGTTTTTTTGGTTTTAACTCCTTCGTCATCGAAGTAATACCAGCCTAGACTTTCTTTGATTGTGGGATCATCAAAGACATTTAGATTTTCTGAACCAATTTTTTCACCTATCTTTCCTTTCCACCAAGCTCCTCCTGCCCATGCCATTTCTTTTCCTAGTACTCTATCTGCTTCTGATGGATGTCCAAGAATTTCATGTGTAAGAAGTGAAACAAAATCTGGATTCATAACAACTGTTGTTGTTTCTTCTTTTACTGGTTTTGCAAAAATTAATTCTGATGCTTTGTTTGCAATATTTTTTGCACTTTGTTGAGCTTTGTTTGCTATTAATTCTATTCCTCCCCTTCCTCCTTCTGTAATGTTAACTGATTGTGTTGTTCCAGAATCATGTGCTGTAGCAATCATTTCTATGATTACATCTGTAAAATTTTGTAGAATTTCTGAACCTTCTGTATTTTTAAAATATTTTGAATTAATTGTATAGTATGGATTTGTTACTGCTTTGATTATTGTTGGTGTTTCATTAATGATTTTATTACATTCTAATCCTATTGATGTTAATTCGTTAATACTAGGTTTTTTCAAAACTGGAAAATTAATTTGTTTTTTATTAATTTGATTTTCATGTAAATCAATTTTGTTTGACTGTGCATAATCGGAATTTTTAATCGTTTTATCTAAAATATCTTTTATTTCTTCAAATGAGTTTGGATTGGTAATTGAACAAAAACTCCATGAACCATTTTTAATTAACCTGACTCCAATTCCTTTATCTTCACTATCTCTAATATGTTCAATTTCTTCATTTTCTATCAATATTGATTTTTTTACTTGTTGCTCTGCTCTTGCATCGCAATACTGGACCCCTACATTATTGACATACTCTATTATTTTGTCAGTAAGATCTTGTAATTTTTTTTCCATAGGTTAGAAACTCTGAAGAAATGTGAATCTTGTCTTATTAATGACTTGAAATTGCAGGCATAGTGAAAAAGTACTCATCCTCAAAATTATAGTCTACTTTACTCTTTTTTCTCAAAAATTCAAAATATAGTGTACAATTCTCGTAAAACTCGCTGTTTTTTGTTGTTTTTTGAAGCATAATTTGACTAACAAATTTTCAATTTTTTCATGATAGTGAGAAATTATGATCCTTGACGTTTGTTTTCTTTAACTATGTGTTATTGGATATTTTTTATATTCAAACATTGATTATATTTTATGACTATCATTGTTGCTGATACAAGTGTGATTATCAACGGAAATCTTGCTGAACAAATTGAATCTGGTTCAGTCAAAAATTCTGATATTATTATCCCTCAAGCTGTATTTGATGAACTTCAATCTCAGGCTTCAAATCAAAAGCAGCAAGGATTTCTTGGTTTGGAACAAATTCAAAAACTTAATCAATTATCTGAAAATTATGGATTGAAAATTCTTTTGAAAGGTTCTCGCCCTTCTATTGATGATATCAAATTTGCTTCTAGTGGAAGAATCGATGCTTTGATTATTGATATTGCAAAACAAAACAATGCTATTCTATATACTTCTGATAACGTACAACATTTAGTTGCTCAAGCTGAAAATGTAGAGACTGTATTTTTAAAACCCAAAGTAATTCAAAACAAACTTGAATTTTTAAAATTTTTTGACGCAACAACTATGAGTATACATCTAAAAGAAAATCAATTTCCCCTTGGAAAAAGAGGAAAACCTGGTGAGTTTATCCTTACAAAAATTGGCGAAGATATTCTTACAAGAGATTATTTGAAAATGATTTCAGCTCAAATATTGTCTGCTGCAAATATTTTTGATTCTAGTAGTATTGAAATTTCTAAAACTGGCGCATCTGTAATACAACATGATGATTATCGTATTGCAATTACTTATCCTCCATTTTCAGAATCTTATGAGATTACAATTGTTCATCCAACTGTAAAATTATCTCTTGATGATTATTCTATATCTGAATCATTAATGGAACGTTTATCTGATAGGGCTGAAGGTATTCTCATTTCTGGTTCCCCCGGCTCTGGAAAAAGTACATTGGCATCTGGATTGGCAAATTTTTATCATGACCAGGGAAAAATTGTAAAAACATTTGAATCTCCACGTGATTTACAAGTCGATTCTGGTATTACTCAATATGGTAAATTAGATGGAAGTTTTGATAATACTGCTGATATTTTATTACTAGTTCGTCCTGATTATACTATTTTTGATGAAGTTAGACGTAGAGAAGATTTTACAACTTTTTCTGATTTACGATTAACTGGTGTTGGTATGGTTGGAGTAATTCATGCAAATTCTCCTTTAGATGCAATTCAACGTTTTATTGGAAAAATTGAACTTGGAATTATTCCTAACGTTTTGGACACTGTTATTTTTGTAAATAAAGGTGATATTGAGAAAGTTTATGATTTAGAATTAAAAGTCAAAGTCCCTACTGGAATGACTGAATCTGATTTGGCTAGGCCTGTAATTGAGATAAGAAATTTTGAAAATAATGTTTTAGAACATGAAATCTACACATTTGGAGAAGAAAATGTTATAGTGCCTGTGGTAAAAAATCGTGAAAAAATTGGAATTGAAAAATTAGCAGAAGACAAAATTAAAGAATATTTTCAAAGATATGATTCTGATGTACAAGTGGAAATATTATCTGAAAATCGTGTTAAAGTTAGTGTCTATGAAGATTGTATTGCATCTATAATTGGTAGGAATGGAATTAACATTAATGAAATTGAAAAATTTCTTAAAGTTCACATTGATGTAGTTGCGAGAGATTCTGAATATTCATCAACATCCAATGAATTGTCTTTTAATTTTTCAGAATCCAAAACTTCATTATTGCTAACTGTAAATAGAGAATATACTTCTATGCATGTTGATATTTTTATCAATGAAAACTTTTTTGCATCGGTTAGAATTGGGAAAAAAGGACAAATTAAAATTCCTAAACGTTCTGATATTGGAAGGAATTTGTTAAATTTATCTTCATCCCAAAATGATATTAAATTATATCTTAAAGATTTTTAAAATTATCAATAATTTTTGGATTAGCTTTTAGAAATGTAATGAATTTTCTTAATTGTTTTATTGTTTTGGGGTTTAGATGGTGTTCAATTCCTTCTGTATCTTGATTGGCAGTATCGTAACCTACTCCTAAAATCTCAAAAAATTCTAATAAAATTCCATGATTTTGACGAATTCCTTCTGCAATCTGAATCCCTTTTTTAGTTAAATTAATTCCATGATATTTTTCATATTCTAAAAATCCCCCTTCATCTAATCTTTGAAGCATTTTGGTAACACTGGGAGCGCTAACATTCATGTACCTTGAAATATCTAATGTGGTGGCATATCCTTTCAGTTCTACTAATTCTGAAATAATCTCCAGATAATCCTCCATTCTGGAACTCGAATGAGTCTTTTCTAACTTATGTGCGGCTTTAATTGATTCTAATCTTTTAGAGTTTTTATTTTTCATCTGTTCTTGTTACTATCTATAATCTACTATAATTTAGTGTCTGTTTGATTTGGTTACTCTTTCTTGACTTGAGGGTGACCAATGTTGATCTTTGAATCTTAACTATTTTTTTCTAAATTGATATTAAAATGAATGATCCATTGAAGGCTAGACTAGCAAAATTACAAAAATTTTCAGAATCTGCTAAACGCAGGGCTAATTTGTATACTGATATTGCAAAAATGGATGATTCTAAAACTGCTAGATCTTTGGGTGCACTTCAAAAAGCACCTGCACCAGGCAAGAAATTACAAAAAATAGGATTTTTGATGTTGTGGATTCCTGAACCTACTGGAGTAACTTGTGCGATAGGAGGGCCGATGATTGTCGCTGGTAGATATTTGGATAAAAAATACAATGGCAGTACAATCCATGATATTGGTCATCATACC
>DASCQR010000093.1:0-14881 GCA_036013185.1 Candidatus Nitrosopumilus sp.
TAACGATAATTCTATCTAAAATTTTTGATTTTAGTAATTATCCATCTTTAGTTATTGCAGAAATTGAATTAATTTAAAGAGTCATTGAGATTAGATAAAATTTCTCAAATCTTTCTAATTTTGAATGAATTGTTGAGCCTATCTTAGAAAGAATTTCTAAATTCAAATCTGAAAAATTAATTTTTGAACAAAAATTCCATTATCTTAAGTTGAAGATTGTGTTACACAATCATTTGAGCAGAATTCATCTTTCATACTGTAAAATTCTCTACCACAATGAATGCACTCTCTAATTGTTTTCATACATAATATTGTATTTTGAAAATATAAGATTTTATTATTTTATTAATATAGTGCTAATCCTAATTAATTCTAATTTTTGAATTATTTTTACTATTGTTTAAATCAGGTAAAAACTACATTATGTCATGACTACTCAAATGACTTCAGCACGTCGTGGTGTTGCCACTGATGAAATGAAACAAGTTGCTAAAGATGAGGATGTTTCACTTGATTGGCTAATTCCTAAAATTGCTCAAGGATCAATTATAATTCCTAGTAATAATGTTAGACCTCAAAAAATTCACAATGTTGGAATTGGTAAAGGTTTGAAAACTAAAGTTAACGTCAATATTGGAACTTCTACATTAAATGTAAATTTGGATGAAGAAATTGAAAAAGCTAAAGTTGCAATAAAGTATCATGCAGATACTATGATGGATCTTAGTGATGGTGGTGATGTAAAAAAAATACGTCAAACATTAATGGATACGGCACCAATTACTTTTGGAACTGTTCCAATTTATGAGGCATACAATTATGGTGTTGAGGTTCACAAAAATCCATTAAATTTAACTGAAGATGATTACATTAAGGCATTTGAAAATAATGCTAAAGATGGTGTTGATTATACTACTGTTCATTGTGGCATTACAAAAGATATTGCAAAAAGAATTCTTAAAGTTCAAAGATATGGAGGAGTCGTTAGTAAAGGCGGAACTATTACTGCTGCTTGGATGTTAAAACATGATAAAGAAAATCCATATATCACTCATTATGATTACATGATGGAAATTGCCAAGAAATATGATGTTACTTTTAGTCTTGGCGATGCCCTTAGACCTGGTTCAATTTTAGACTCACATGATGAATTACAAGTTCAGGAAATGATCAATATCTCCCAATTGACTAAGAGAGCTCATGAAAATGATGTACAAGTAATGGTTGAGGGACCTGGGCATGTTCCATTAAATGAAGTTGCGGCTAATGTAAAATTGGCAAAATCTCTAATTGGCGATGTTCCTTACTATGTACTTGGTCCTTTGGTTACTGATGTTGCATCTGGACATGATCATATTGCAAGTGCTATTGGTGCAGCAGTTTCAGCTAGTGAAGGTGTAGATCTATTGTGTTATCTTACTCCATCTGAACATTTAGCATTACCTAATGCTGAAGAAGTTAAAGCTGGATTAATTGCATATAGAATCGCAGCTCATGCTGGTGATCTTGTTAAGATACGCGATAAAGCTATAAAATGGGATATGGAGATGACTGAAGCTAGACGTACTTTAGATTGGGAAAAACAATTGGCATTATCTATTGATCCTGAAAAAGCTGCAAAAATTCACAGTAGAACTGGTCAACACCCTGGAAACAATGTTCCATGTACAATGTGTGGAGGCGCGTGTGTTTACATGATGTTGCCTCAGCAAAAAAAATATGATAAGGAAAATGAGAATTTACCACAAATCGAGTAATATTTTTTCTAGATTGGGAACAGTTTCATAATTTTTTAATTCATAAATATTAATCCATTTGAATTGTGAGTTTTCCCAATTAAGTTTAATTTTTGTTTCTTTTGTTTCAAATAAAAATGAAAACACCTCCCACTCGTGATTTTTATATTGTGGTGAGCGAATTGTAATCTTTTCCAGATATTTAATCAATGTGATTTTTTCTCTTTTAATTCCAATTTCTTCTAAAATTTCAATTTTTGCCCTATCTGAAGGTTTTTCATTATTTTCAATGATGCCGCTTATTCCTGACCATAAACCTTTCATCGATTTTACTTTATCACTCCTTTTTAGAATTAGAATTTTTTCATTATTTTTGATAAATGATGTAACAATTCTGGTTGAACGCATTATGCCTATTTTTCAACAGATTTGACCATTTTTGAGAGTTTTTTATATGATTCGTCAAGATCAGTATGTTTTGAAAGTCTCTCTTGACAATTTTTGATATATTCTATCACTTCCTCTGTTTTTGATTCTTGAACTGATGTGAGTAATCTTCCTATGTCTTTCCATAATTCTTCTGCAACTCTTCTGATTTCTGGATTTGCAATAATTGTTTCAATTAATTCTGGTGTCTCTGTCATGATACTTTCTGCTAATGTTTTTTGAACTCTAAATGTAGTACCAGACATTTTTTCTGTTAGTAACATTTTTTCATCTTTTGAAATTATATTTGCAAATACTAAATTCATTAAATGAGTTAATCCTAAAATAACTGCAATTTTTTTGTCATGTTCAATTGCATCAATTGTAACAAAATTTGCTCCTGAAAACAATGTTTTTGTAACTGTCAATTCTTTTTTTGCATCTTTAATTGGAACTGAAATTATATTTTGACCTTTGATTGTTTTAATTCCCGGACCAAACATTGGATGGATACAAATTGGATTAATTTTGTCAGGCATTTTAGATAATGATGAGACAACTTTTGATTTCTCTGATGATATTTCTATGAGATACGTTCCTTTTTTCATTTCTTTTGCAATTAATCTGATGATTTCTGGAGTTCTTCGTGTAGGTGTACATAATACTACATAATCTGCTTTTAGGATGGCTCCTACTAATGATTCTGAAACTAAGATATCTTTGCCAAAACTTTTAGCTTCTGTATCATATCCTGTTACTTCAAAATCTAAACCTGAAAAATATTTTGTGAACCATCGGCCCATTTGTCCACCTGCACCAATTACTGTTAGTTTTTTCACTGTTTTTCACTCATGATATTGCCTAGTATATGCATTCCTTCCATTAGTGTTTTCTCGTCTTGACACGCTGATATTCTAATAAAATTCTTATAATTACCAAATCCCTCACCTGGGGCTACTGCTAATCCACGTTCTAATGATTGATTGGCGAATTCTACTCCGTTGAAGTCTTTTTGATTAATTTTTGCAAAAATATACATTGCTCCATCTGGAATCATAAATTCTAATCCCATTTCTTTGGCTTTTTCTGAAAGCAAATTCAATCTATTTTGAATTAATTTTGAATTATTTGATGTATTTGATTCTAATGCTTTCATGGCAATATATTGAATTGGCTCTGAAACATTAGTTAAACAAAGTGCTTCTAATTTAACCATTTTTTCTATAATTTCTTTAGATGTTATTGCATAACCTATTCTGAAACCTGTCATCGCATGTGACTTAGAAAATGATTGTGTGACTATACTTTTTTTATAATTATAACTTAGAATACTCTTCCAATCAGTTTTTACATACTGTGAATAAATTTCATCACTTAGAACATAGAGATTATTTTCTTTAGCTAAATCTATAATGTCGTCTTGTAATTTCTCTGGTAATATTTTACCTGTTGGATTATTTGGATAGTTGAGAACAATCATTTTTGTATTTGAATTAATTGTATTTTTTATTTGTTCAATTGATGGCTCCCATTTTTTTTCTAACGTTGTATTTATTGTTCTAACTTTAATCCCTGAATTTAATGCACAATCTTTGTATGCTGGCCATGATGGTTCAATTACAATCATTTCATCACCTGGATTTAGTAGTGTGCTGATTGCTGAAAAAATTGAAAATCTTGCTCCTGGACTGACAATTATGTTATCATGCGTGATTTCTACATTGAATTTTTGTGAAACATATTTTGCAAGCGCTTCCCTAAATTTTGGCATTCCTGTTGCTTGTCCATATTTCATAAATCCTTCATCAAACACTTCTGATAATGATTTTTTAACAATTTCCGGTGGGGAGAAATCTGGTTCACCTACCTCCATATGTATAATTTTTTTACCTTCTTGTTCTAGTGATTTTGCTTTTAGAAATATTGAAAGATGTGTTTGTTTATTTTCTGATTGAACTTTGATTGACTCATTTAATAAAAAATTCAAAAATTTTGATGATAGTGTTTCATCTAATCCTATTTCTTGAGATACTTTCATAATTTTTTTACGTAAATTTTCTTCACGTTCTTCATCTGTAACCCCTTTTCCAATACTTTTTTTGACTTCTCCAATTTGTTTTGCAATGTTGGTACGAGTTTTCAGTAAATTGATCATTTCTAATGTAACTGCATCCATTTTATTCCGAAGTTCATTAATGTCTGACATTTTTTTATAAATTTGGTTTGATTGCACCTGTGATAAGTGCATGATCTGCTATAGTTAGTGCTACTAATGAATCGACAACTGGTGCAGCTCTTGGGACTACACAAGGATCATGCCTACCTTTTACTTGTAAAATTGCATTTTTTTTATTTTTAATATCTACTGTATCTTGTTTTTGAGCAATGGATGATGCTGGTTTAAATGCAATTCTCATTGTTATTGGCATTCCATTAGAAATTCCACCTAATATTCCTCCTGAGTTATTTGTTTTTGTAACAATTTTTCCTCTCTTCATTGTATACAAATCATTATTTTCAGAACCGAATAACTCTGAACCTCTAAATCCTGAACCAAACTCTATTCCTTTAACTGATGGAATTGAAAAAATTGCTTTACTCAAGTCTGATTCTAGTGAACTAAAAATTGGTTCTCCTAGTCCTACTGGCACATTTGTTGTAATTGATTCAATGATTCCTCCTAGAGAATCTCCTTTTTTCTTTGCATCAAGTATTGAGTCTCTCATTTTTTTTGCTGTTTTTACCTCTGGACATCTTACTTCATTTTTATAAATTAATTTTGACATTTTTTCATTGAATTCTTTTTCCATCTTTACTTTTCCTATTTGAGATGTGAATGAATTAATTTTAATTCCCAATGTGATCTTAAGTAATTTTCTTGCAATTGCTCCACCCATTACGTGTGTTGCAGTTAACCTTCCTGAAAATCTACCTCCTCCTCTATGATCATTGAATTGATTATATTTCATCATTGCGGTGTAATCTGAATGACCTGGTCTTAATTTTGTTTTCAAATTCTCATAATCTTTTGATTTTTGATCTGCATTCCAAATTAACATAGTTATTGGTGCACCAGTTGTAAATCCTCTAAAAACTCCTGATATGATTTCCACAATGTCTCCTTCTTTTCTCTGTGTTGAAATAATATTCTGACCTGGCTTTCTTAAATCAAGCATTTCCTGGATCTCTTTTTCATCAATTTCTAATCCTGCAGGACATCCATCTAAAACTGCACCAATTGATTTCCCATGACTTTCACCAAAGCTTGTCAAAACAAGACGCTGACCAATAGAACTTCCCGGCAACATATTATCTAGTTAAGTGATGTTTATAATTCCTCGTGGTTTTAGGTAAATCTCTCATTAGATAACATGTCATAATTAGAAAAAATTATGACTTATTGCTTATCACACTGATTTTTTGAAATTGCTGGTTTTTTCACTAGTTACGATATGATCTCAATTTTTGCGCCTAATCTGTTCATTTCTTCTATGAAATTTGGATAGGATACTTGAACTGATTTTGAATCTGTCACCGTACAATTTCCGATATATGTTCCTGCAATACAAAATGCCATGAATAATCTATGATCATTTTCTGCATCTAATTTGGCTCCTGTAAGATTATTTGAAGATTTTAAAATTAAGCCGTCTTCTTTTTCCTCAACAATAATTCCTATTTTAGGCAATTCTCTTGCAAGAATAGAAATTCGATCTGTTTCTTTTAATCTTGCATGTTTCACATTTACAATCTCAATTGGTTCTGATGAAATTAGTGATAATATTGCTAATGGTGGTAGAAGATCTGGTGAATTTCTTAAATCAAAAATTCCTCCAGTTAATTTTTCAGGTGATTCAATTTTAATCTCATTTTCATTAATTGTTACTGAAACTCCTAATTGTTCCAAAAAGTCAATGAATGCTTCATCCCCTTGAGGTAAATTTCCAATACTTCCTTTGATTGTTATGTTTTCTCCATTAAGTGCAGTAAAAGAAAGAAGTAATGCTAAACTTGAAAAATCTATTGGAACATTAAACGTTGTATTTTTATAAATTTGTGATGATATGTTGTATTTTTTATATGGAATTAATGTTTGAACTGAAACCCCAAATTTTCTCATTGTTGCAATTGTTGCATCTAGATAAGGTTTTGATACTAAATCTCCTTCAATTGTTAAATTGATTCCATTTTTTGTTAGTGGTGCACTAATTAACAATGATGTTATAAATTGACTTGATAAATTCCCTGGAATTATTATGTCCCCCCCTGAAATTTTTCCTTTAATTTTTACTGGAGGTTTTCCTTCAGTTGAACTGCATTTTGCACCAATGCTTGCTAATGCATCTAATAATGGCTGCATTGGTCTTTTTTGAATGCTGTCATCTCCTGTTAAAGTAATTTCTTCAGAAAATAGACTAGCAATCCCCATTGCAATTCTGATGGTTGTTCCAGAATTTTTAGCATCTATTTTTGACACTTTTGAGCCTATCTTTATTGATTCTTTTACAATAACGGTTGAATCATTAACTTCTATAATTGCTCCAAATTTTTTGCATGCATCAATAGTTGCTTGAGTATCTGCTGAAATCAGAACATTCTCTACTCTGCTATTGTTACCTGCAAGTGATGCTAGAAAAATTCCCCTGTGTGTATAACTTTTATTTGACGGACAATCTATGGTTCCGCTGATTTTTGATTTTTCTACTTTACAGCTCATGTACTTCTGCCTTTTTGTTGTTAATTTTTGAAACAATAACACTGCCTTCAAAATTTGAAAATATTTTTTTGACATCTAATAGATTTTCTTTTTTTACAATTGCTGCAATTGATGGACCGTTTCCTGAAACTGATGCCCCAAGTGCTCCTTTATCAATCAAATCTATAATGATTTTAGGATCTGAATTTAAAATAGCAGATGTTGCTAATCCATTTATTGTCATTGCCTCCCAATATTTTTTCTCGTTTGCTAACATCCATGCATGATTAAAAATTGACGTTAATATTTTCAATTTTTTCAAATTTCCTCTCTTTCTATTTTTTGGAATAAAAATAATTGCAATTAAATTTGATGGAATTTTTTCAAAATCTATTCTATTTCTTTTTCCATTATCTGTTATGTTGAATCCTCCATAATAACAAGAACATGCATCATCATATGCTCCAGTAATACTTACTTTGGTTTCAATTGATGCTTCCACTCCAGCTAATAGAATTTGTTTATCTGTTAATTTCGGTTTGAATATTTTTGCACATCCTAATGCAACCACAGATGAAATTGCACTGGAACTTTTTAATCCATATCCTGTTGGAATTTCTGAAGTTAACGTAATTGTAATTTTATTTTTTTCTAAATCTTTTTTTGAAACAATTTTTTCAATTGTTTTATTGATTAATCTAGAACTGAGACTTTTGTTTTCTGATTGAATTATGATTCCTTTTCCTTCTGACGTTTCTACAATTGCTTCGACTTTTAATGAAATCCCTAACGTTGCTCCTTTTTTACTTGCTATTGCACTAACTATGGATACAGCACCGTGTACAGTAGCTTTTACTTTTGCCATCAGAATCCCCCTAACAATGCTTTCTTCATTGCATTATAAGGTGCTTTCATCTCATGCCAAATCTCAAATGCCCTTGTAGCCTGACCTAAAAGCATTTCATATCCGTAAATAATTTCTAATTTTTTTTCTTTTGCTTTTTTAATAAAATCTGTATTCATTGGAGAGTATACAATATCGTACACTATCGTATTTTCATTTATTTGTTTAAATGAAATTGGACTGGATTCGTTTTTTAATCCTAATGATGTTGAATTAATTATGACATCGTAGTCCTGTAAATTTTTAACATTTTCTATTTTTTTTACATTTGTAGACAACCCTATTCTTGTAGCGAATTTTGATAATTCATTTGCATTTGCTATTGTTCTGTTTACAATATCTAACTCTTTTGCTTTTTCTTTAGATATTCCTGCAACGATAGCTCTTGCTGCCCCCCCTGCACCAATCAATAATATTTTTTTATCTTGAATTGAAATATTTCTTTTTTTTAACGGTTCTAAAAATCCGTCCATATCTGTATTGTATCCTTTTAACATTCCTTCCTTATTCACAACTGTATTAACAGCACCAATAACACTGCATGATTCATCCATTTTATCTAGATATTTCATCATTTCAATTTTGTGAGGTATTGTGACATTAAATCCGCTAATTTTAATTTTTTTGAGTCCTTCAATCCCACTTTCTAGTTCTCCTTTTGGAATTCTATATCCAATATATGAAGAGTCTAAATTTAATTCTCTAAATGCTGCACTATGTATAATTGGAGATAAGGAATGATTGATAGGATCTCCAATAACTGCAAAACTTTTTCCCATATGTTTTTTGAGAAATAGATTGATTTAAACTCTCAATTTCTTATTTGCTGATTTTTAGATTGATTATTTTGTTTACTTCATCGACATTGAATTGTCCTGGCGCAATTGCTTTTCCTAATGACACATACGTGTATGGACTTCCAAGATATAGGCATAAAATTCTTGAAATTTTGCCTGCATCCCCCATTGCAAATGAAATTAAATTATTTTTGCCTTTACTTTTGTATAATTCTAGCATTCTAGTTGCATCTTCTACTGATTTTGCTGTACTTACAATTTTTACATAATTTGAAAATTTACTCATTTTCTTAATTTTATTTTTCAATTCTCCTGTGCTAGGAGTTTTTTTAAAATCATGCCATGACACTAGCACTTTTGTTTTTGTAGTTTTGAGATAATTCGTAAATTCTTTATTTTTATTCAATGTGTTGAATTCCACATCTAATAAAAATGGATTATATTCTGCAATTAATTTTAATGTTGAAATTCTCTCTTTCTCACTACCTGCAAATTTTCCACCTTCGTTATTTGGTCTTAATGTACAGACCACTTTTTCCAGATCTTTTTTGATTATTTCTAATGTTTCAGGAATTTTTTCTGTTTTCAAAAAATCAAATCTTATTTCTACATAGTCTGATTTTTTCAATGAATCTTTTAATTTATTTTTAATTTTTTTTGGAGAATTCTCTGCAATTGATATACATGTTTTGTATTTCATTTTTCTAAAATATATTCATCTGAAACTTCCATTCCAAAATGTCTTCCTGTTGCAGGTTTAGCATGTGCCATAACTATGTCCCCTTTTTTTAGATGTGTAACTGACACTAATTGGCCGTTTGGTTTAATGAATCTGATTGTTTCTGCATCTTGTGCAATAATCCCACCAATTTCATTTCCTACTGATGCTTTGATCATTAACATTGGTCTTCTCTCAATTTTTGATCTTCCTACTGTGGCTCTACGTGCTTTCCCTTTTGAATTTAGAATTAATACTTCAGAACCAGTTTCTACTTCTGATAAATAATTTGTTGTACCGTCTGGAGATAAAGTATAACAATGAACTGCACCTGCATTAACTCTAAATGGTCGTGGTGATGTAAATGATGATCCTACTGATTCATTATGAACAAGAAATAAGAAATTTGATCTACTTCCAATTAACATTCCTTCACCTTTATGCAACATCGATGCTGTGTCAACACAAACTCTTTCGCCATCTCCTACTTCTTTGATTTCCAGAATTTTTGCTGGTTTCATGTCAAAACTTCTGGTACCTAGGTAGACCATTGCTTCTCTTACTTCATTGATTGAAGATGTACTAAAAATCACTCCATCTACTCCTACTTCTAAAATTGAAAACATTTTTCTTACTTCTTCTGGTGTTCTAGCAATTGCAAAGATCTTTGTATGTATCTTATGTAATTTTGCAATAATGTTTTCTAACGGAATTATTTTCCAATCTTTAACTTCAATTATCACAAAATCTAATCCTTTTTTTGAAATAGATAATACGTTTTCAATATCTGAATTTGATAACACTTCAAATTTAATTCCAATTTTTCTGCCTTTTGGTTTTGTTGAATTTTCTTTTTCTAATACTACGTAATTTGAGGAATTTGATGTGGATATTGTTTTTAATTTTGTTTTCTTCTTACCTAATTTTTTAGGATCTAAATACACTGTTTTAATTCCCTCTTCCTCTAATTGAGGTAAAAATTTTGTTAATTGTGCCTGATTTACTTTTGGTAAAATTATTAATTCTCTTGATTTACTCAATTCTTTTCATTGCTTCCTTTGCAGTTCCTTTTTTGAAAATTATTTCTGACAATGCTTGTACCATTTTTTCTGGTTTCTTATGTGCAAAAATATTTCTGCCATATGTTACTCCTTTAGCTCCTGCAGAAATTGCATCTTCAGTCATTTGAAGAATGTCTAAATCTGTTTTTGCTTTAGGTCCGCCTGCAATTACAATTGGAACTGGCGTGCTTTTGACAATTTTTGAAAATGAATCTATGTCTCCGGTGTATAGTGTTTTCACAATGTCTGCACCACACTCTGCACCAATTCTTGCAACATGACCTACAATTTCTGGATCATGTGGGTTTGGAATATTTTCTCCTCTTGGATACATCATAGCTAAAAGCGGCATTCCCCATCTGTGACATTGATCTGCTGTCAATCCTAATTGTTCCAACATTTCAGGTTCCTCTTTTCCACCAATGTTGATGTGGAGTGAAACACCATCAGCTCCTAGTGCTACTGCTTCTTTTACTGTGCCAGTTAACATTTTACGATTTGGTGATAATGATAATGACGTACTACTCGAAAAATGTACTAATGTCCCAATTTTTGGTGGTTTTGGTAATGTTTTGAGAATTCCTTTGTTAATGATAATACTAGTTAATCCATATCTTTCACATTTGTAAATCATTGAAGCTGGATCTTCAAGACCTTCAATAGGTCCATTTGAAATGCCATGATCCATTGGAATACAAAGCATTTTTCCTTTTCTTAATACTCGATTTAATCTAATTTCTGTTGCTGATACCATGTTTTGTTTTGTTCTTTCAGCCCTATAAAAATAACGTGTATATGCATGCTCAAATTTATTTTAAATTTGGTATACTTGTTTGATATTTTTTTTAATCTTATGTTCTATCAAGGAATAAATAGAAATTCTAAAGAATTAAAGATGATTGAGTCAGACTACTGAACAGATACAAAAAAGTGATATTAAAGATATTTTAGAAAATTCCCTTAACGGTAATAGACCTGGTCCTGAAGATATTTTGAGACTTTTAAAATCTGATGACGTTCATTTGATGGGATTAGTTTCAGGTTCTTTAACAAAAAAACAATTTGGTAGTAAAGCATCTTTTGTAAACAATATAATTTTGAATTATACAAATGTCTGTATTACTGATTGTAAATTTTGTGCATTTTATAGACCACCTGGTGCTGAGGATTCTTACACTTTATCTCTTGATGAGATTGAAACACGTGTTAAGGCATCTTATGATATGTTTAAAATTCGTCAAGTTTTGATTCAAGGTGGACACAATCCAAATTTAAAAATTGAGTATTATGAAGATGCTTTCAAAATGATTCGTGAAAAATTTCCAACTATTGGAGTTCATGGATTATCTACTTCTGAAATTGATATGATTGCAAGAGTTGAAAAATCTTCTACAAGAGAAATTTTGTCTAGATTGAAGGATGCAGGTTTACAATCTATTCCCGGTGCAGGAGCTGAAATTTTAACTGATTCTGTAAAAGAAATTATTAGTCCAAAAAAAATTTCTAGTGATGATTGGATTCGAATAATGGATGAAGCACATTCTGTAGGTCTCCCTGGTTCTGCTACAATGATGTATGGACATGTTGAGAGTAATGATGATATTGTTGAACACTTTTCAAAAATTGTAAAATTACAAGAAAAAACTAATGGTTTTATGGCTTTCATTCCTTGGAACTTTGAACCAAATAATACTTTGATGCAAGATGAGGGAATTGTTGAATATGGAACTGGTGGAATTCAACTTCTAAAAATGATTGCAATTTCTAGATTGGTTTTTGATGGATTGATTCCACACATTCAATCTTCCTGGCTAACTAATGGGATTGGCATGGCACAACTTGCACTGCAATATGGCGCTGATGATTTTGGCGGTACTCTGATAGGTGAAGAAGTTGTTTCATGCACTGGTGCACGCTCAACTGAATTGACTGATAAAATAATTGTTAATGCTATTCATCAAATTGGTTATCAAGTAGAAGAAAGAGATAATTTCTAT
Organism: Candidatus Nitrosopumilus sp.; assembly: GCA_036013185.1. Classification (GTDB taxonomy): domain Archaea; phylum Thermoproteota; class Nitrososphaeria; order Nitrososphaerales; family Nitrosopumilaceae; genus Nitrosopumilus. The sequence continues at coordinate 12,336 of DASCQR010000093.1, forward strand.
AATCCTATCCGTACCTTATAATCCATAATCAGACCATTTAGAATCCACTAATTTCTTTGTTTTTTCATCAACTTTTACTTGTTGTTGAATTTCTCTCAAATATCCTTCTTCCTTAGTTTTTTGTGTTGCATCTATCCCCATTTTAGAACCTAAATTAACTAATGGTGATGCAGGATCTAAAGTATCTGTAGGTGTATTGTTGATAATTATTGTATCTCTTGCTGCATCTGCTCTTGTGGTAATGGCCCATATTACATCATCCAAATCGTGAACATTGACGTCTTCATCTACTATTACAAACATTTTGGTAAGTGCAAGTTGTCCCATTCCCCATAATCCCATCATGACTTTTTTTGCTTGACCTGGATATCTTTTTTTTATTGAAATTACTGCAAAACCTTGAAACCATCCTGAAGCTGGCATACTAAAATCTACCACTTCTGGATGAAACATTTGAACAAGTGGTAAAAATGAACGTTCAATGACTTTCCCAATATATGCATCTTCTAAAATTGGTTTACCAACCACTGTTGTAAGATACACTGGATTCTTTCTTCTCATTATTCCTGTTAGTGTAAATGTTGGATATGGTTCTACAGGTGTATAGTAGCCTGTATGATCTCCAAATGGTCCCTCATCTCTAATGTCTGCTGGATCAACATATCCTTCTAAAACGATTTCAGCATTTGCTGGAACATCCAAATCAATTGTTTTACATTTTACGGTCTTAATTCCTTCTTTTCTAGTAATTCCTGCAAATAGATATTTGTCTAATCCTTCTGGAACTGGTGCAATTGATGAAAACACTGTAGCTGGTTCCCCTCCAAAAATAATTGCTGTGGGGATTTTTTCTCCTTTATCTTTTGAGATGTCTCCATGATTCGCACCTCTTTTGTGTTTTTGCCAGTGCATAGATGCATGTGTTTTATCTATAATTTGCATTCTATATACTCCTAGATTCCTAACTCCTGTTTCTGGATGTTTTGTTGCAATTAATCCTAATGTGATGAATCTGCCTGCATCATTAGGCCATGATTTTATTATTGGCAAATCATCAAATGATGCATCCGTTGATGTAACTTCAGTAACTAATCCACTGGATTCTGATTTCGGAAATGATGCTGTCATTTTTGAAAGTTCTGGAAGTTTTTTAATTTTATTTAAAAAACCAGATGGCATATCCATTTTTGTCATATCTGTAATTCGATGACCAATTTCTGTAAAGTCTGTCATCTCAAGTCCTATCTCAAGTCTTTTCATTGACCCAAACGCATTTCCTAAAACTGGCATGCTGTGACCTTTTACATTTTCAAAAAGAATTGCAGGACCGTTGGAATACATCTCTCTTCTTAAAATTTCTGCAATTTCTAAATCAGGATCAACTTCAGTTTTAACTCTCTTTAATTCGTCTTGCTTTTCAAGTTCTTTGATAAATTCTTGAGTATCTTGTATTGGCACATTCAGGCTTTTTTTAAATCAGGTATAAGCTTAACTAGATTTTTACGACTCCGATATTACTACATTGGTGGTAATTCTGTTTTTTTGTCATGACCACCAGAACCAAATTTACAATAAAAACATAATTCTGATTCCATATACTTTAACTGTTCAATTTGTATTGCTCCCAATTTCAACGCAATTTTTGTTAGGATTCTATATTTTAATGGCATTGCTGGAATCACTTCATCTAAGTATACTCTATAGTGATCTGGACAAAATTTGAGTGTGACTTTGGACGGCTCTTTTCCTTTCTGATTTACTTGTTTTGTAAAATTGATTTGTTCCCTAATGTATTCGTGTTTGGGACATGGACAATTCCTGCCACCTGGATGTTTGTATGCAGGTGTATTTTTCCAGTCAAAATCTGGAAATTCTTTTTCAAAGTCATCCATAATTAAGATCGTTTGTTTAAACATATAAAATTGATCATTCTCATGATCTTGATTCAAACCAAATGTACATAAACCCCGAATTATGCATGCAAATTAATGGTAGCTGCAAAAAAGCAAACAAAAAAAGATCTTGAATCCAAGATTGCTGAATTAGAAGCAAAGCTAAATCAATTATCTGAACAAATTACATCAAAACCAGCAGAAGCTAAACCAGCAGAAGCTAAACCAGCAGAAGCTAAACCAGCAGAAGCTAAACCAGCAGAAGCTAAACCAGCAGAAGCTAAACCAGATAAGAAATCTAAAGCAAAAGAATCTCCTAAAGAAGCACCTAAACCAGCTGAAACAACATCACAACCACCAACAACTGTACAAGAAGCATTAGAAAATGCATACATGACTGCACCTACATCTGATTTCCATCATTATAGGGCAACAGTTACTGGTTACTCCCCAGCACCTAACAGATATTTTGTTAGGGGTACAGCACCTGTAGGAAAGGTTCCAACCAAAAACTGGAATGATCAAAAAGCAACAGTTACTGGCTATACAGCAGTATCAGACCAATACTTTGCAACAAGAGCTAGAATGGCATATCATCCAGCAGATAAAACATTTGGAGCCTTTAGTGGTATCGCAATGACTGTCGATGGTGTT
>DASCQR010000094.1:0-3441 GCA_036013185.1 Candidatus Nitrosopumilus sp.
TAATTAATCCAATAGTTACTTTAGGTTTGAATCCAGGAGGATGTGGATTTTCATCTCTTATTGGAAGTAGCATAGTTAATCTAACTGATTAAAAATTGTATAATAACATTATTCAAATAATAAAATCATCATACAACAATTATTTCTCTTTCTATGAGATTTTTAATAATAATTAAGAATTCATCATCAGAAATTTGATCTTCATTCCACCAACCAACAATAGTTTTGGTCCATGTGGGAATTTTCCAATCACTTTGTGAAGAGGATTCTAATGTTGAAATTTCAATTACCTGTGTATCAACTAAAAATTTTATTCCTTCAAGAAATTCTGAATCTATAATTTGACCAGTAGACCACCAATCTCCATTTTGTTTTATCCACATTGGTACTAAAGGCATATCAGGAGGCAATCCCTTATCAAAACCAGAAATTTCCAAAATTCCTTGGGATTGTGGTTTCATATCAAATGCTACATGCCAATATCCCATTTGATCCATACTTTGGATAAAATTAATTGGTTCACCGTCGATAGTAACGGAGAATTTTTCATTTCCAGAAATTGGTGGAAATTCAAAATTAGCATATGTTGGAAAAGGATAGCTGTTTGTACTACGGATTGTTAAGTTAGTTCCTTGTTCATTATATTTTGCATCATAAAAAAATGTGCCAGGTGAGTCATATCTTAAATCAAATTTTCCTTCATTCTTCTCTACGGAAATTGGAACTACACTCATATCAACTGGTCCAAAGCAACTATAGTAAAAAACATCTTCAGTAATAGCAGGATCTGGATACATTGTAAAATCTAAAATTTCTCCCGGTTCAATTTTTTCAATGAACTCAATATTTTGGACAATATCTAAAACTCTGTCATATCCATGAACTACAGCAAATAATTTTGGATAGTAGATTGTTTGATTCCCGGTATTTTGAATTTTTCCAGTAATATGTCCATCATCATGTTTGATTAGGGTTTTATCATATAGAACTTGAATTGGAATTGCATCTTTGATTGTTTTTTCAAATGTTAATTCAGGGTTTACAAGAACTGGAGTATTTGATTTAATTTCAGGAAATTTTATTTTAAATGGAATTTCGGTTCCACTAGCCAACGGAACATGTTTTATTGTTTTTGAGATTGTTTTTGAATCATCAATTACTGAAACAGTGATGGTAGGAATTAATGCAAAGTCATTTTCATTTTTTACATTTCCGACTACTGTATAGATTCCATTTGAATCAAAATAACCAAGATATTCATGTAATGGAACAAAAACTTCAGCAAAAGCCAAGCTAGGAATGAATAGAAGAACGGAAAATAAACCCAATAATAGGATAGTTTGTGATTGAAATACTCTAGAAAGAGTTGATGATATCTTCAAATCCAGATGTAGATTTTTCAAGTGAACCTGGTCTGTGCTCTTCAACTAACTTGTCTACAAGCTCTCTTACTTTAATATGATATCTTTTTTTCAAATCGACCATTTTGATTTCAACTAATTCATCAGCAACAATTTGTGAAAGATAAAGTGAAACTGTTGAAGGTGATTTTTTAACTTCCTGTACTAATTCTGTAAATTCTAATCCATCTTCTTTAATTAAAGCAAGTAACAAGTCACGTGGAGTTTCTTTTCTTAGTGCTTTGATAACAATTGATTCTTCTTCAGTGATATTTGGAGAGTAAAATCTAACTTGTCTTGGACCACGCATTACTTTGACGAGGCCACCATCTTCAAGTTTTTTTAGATAATGAGATAAAACACCATTTTTTAATCCAGATGAACGCATAATTTCACGGAATTGGATACCAGGATTATCGTCAATTAGTTCCTGTAATTTTTGAGATCTATCAATCATTTCTAAAGACTCCTAATGCCAATAGTCCTAATGTAATAAAAGTCAATAAGTGTCCTACTTCATTTAACGGTAATATTCCAATATCATACAAAGTTGGCCATGTACTATCAACAAGTAAGACAGATTCTGCGCCAATAAAAGTACAAAATGCAATTGCACTAAGCATAAGGCGTTTTGTTCTTAATCTAAAATATGCAGCCAATGCTAGTGTGGAAATAAACACAGCAAGTGTAATTCCACCTATATGCAAAAAGATGTGTGCTAAATGGTATCCGTGTAATATGTGAGGAACAATTATTGGTAAAGCCAAAATTGCAATTACACCAGTAACTACAACAGAAAACAAGGTAGATTTTCTTTCAATTATATTTTCAGGCTTAAACAAAGTGATCACATTATTGAATTATCTAAATTTAAACACAACTGGTTCAAACTTCGAACAAATTAAAACTAAATTGAGATAATTTGTTTTTGAATCAAAAATTCAAGAATTTTAAAAAAAGAATCATTGTCAATTTCACCATCAATCCACCAACTTGCAATAATTTGTATCCAAGAAGGTATCTTTTCTACTTCAGAAATTTCTAACAAATTATTATTAATTATTATAATTTTATTTTCAATTAAATAATTAATAATGTCTATTAACTTACTGTCATTAATTTTTCCTTCAGACCACAACTGGATATCATTTGTAACCCAATCAGGAATTAAATTAGAATTAACAATTTTCTTTTCATGAATTGCAATAGGAATACTAGTTTGTGCAAATTCATTATTATCTAAATTTTTAAAATTAAGATTTACAATTCCAGAAATGTTTTCAGGAATAAAAAAATCTACAACGTTATGTTCAGTCTTTAAGTCAGTACTAATTCCATTTTGTTGAAAAAGTAATTGATTATTTTGTGTGATAGAAAATTCATAATTTGTAGAAACAGGTTTGTTTTTCAAGAAAATATCAGTTATGTCAAAGATTATTTTAGCATTTGAATTGGATTCAAGATATTCAGGCTCCCAAGAAACAAGAATTCTAAACTGTCCATTGTCTGTAACTGAACTAATATGAGTATAATCACGATCTGGCGTAATTTCAAAATTCATTCCATTTAGATTTGAGCTGTTTTCAAAAATGTTTACCAATTCTTTTTGATATATTATAAAATGAACAACACGACCTTCAGTAAAAAAATCATCAACATTTACAATATCATCTGATAACTTTATGTCATTTACAGACATTGAAAATCCAGATAAAAGTAATGCACCAAATTCTTTTGGAATTATAATTTCTTCATGAACAACTGATGTTTGATTAATATTTTTTAATGACCATTCAAAAGGCATCGAAAAACTAATTTTTTTTAATTTTGGGTCATATTGAAAATTAGAAATTTCATCATAATATGTGACTACTTGGATATTTTGATTTCCAAAATCTGGATCAATAAAATCATGAGTAGTAGTTTGTGCAATTGAAATTCCTGCATTAAAAATTAGAGGAGTTTCTAGTTTTTGAGAATATCCATCAGCCGTAAGTATGCTAATATCCAATTTGTATAATCCACCTTCACTAAGTTTTGG
>DASCQR010000095.1:0-6510 GCA_036013185.1 Candidatus Nitrosopumilus sp.
TTAAAAGAATTAAGTAAATCAAGAGACAGTGATCCTGAAAATAAATTAGATTTTAAAACTGCAAATTTTGAGAATAATATTTATTCAGTAACAAAATGTTAAGATTTTAAAATATCAATTTTTGAATTTACTTATATCCATTGTCAAAAACATTGGTTTATCTTCGGTAATTTCAAAATTCTCTCCATATTGTTGAAATTCTAATTGATCATAGAAATGCTTAGTCCAAACATCATGAACGTCATGAATGTATTTTTTGTGTCTCTTTAATCTTAACATCTCATGAACAATTTCGTGTGAAACAACAGTACAATTTTTTTCAGCTAAAAATAAAGTGTCATCAGATTCTTTTGGAGATTGCCAAAACATCATTCCAAAATTTTCTGCATGATAACCTTCACAAGTACAATCAGTCCATAGAGGTTTAAAATGGGTTAAATAGAAATGATAGGTATCTTTGTCACGTTGCTCATGATCACGAACGAGTGTATGTGTATCAAGTTTTTGAAAAATACTTCTTGGTTTTGTGATTAATTGATCACATTTGATTTCATAATTTATTCCAAAATTTTCATTAATCCATTTTTTATAAAATTGTGCCATTTTTTTAATATATTCAAATTCTAATTTTCTTTTTTCAAGATCCTTCTCTTTTACAACAAAAATAAAATAAAGAATCATGATTTGAAAAAAAGAGTGTTTATGTTTGACCTTCAATACCCATGAGGGTAAGAGTAGAACGAATCTTTTCAATTTTTCTGATTTTCCAAGTAATTGTTTCTCTTAGTTTTTCAACTGTATCAGATTCGATCTTGGCCAAAATATCGTATGCACCAAAAGTTCCATGAACTTCTTTAACACCTTCTAAGCCCTTTAGTTGCCCAATAATAGCTTCTTCAGAACCTAATTCACAGTTTATTAAAACATAAGCTGTTGCCATAAAAGAATTAGATAATTCTACTATATCAATAGAGCGATTAGATTAGCCTTGTGAAATTTTAATGATTTCATCCCAAATAGATTTTGGGACTGGCATTACAGATAATCTTGAAATCCTAACTAATTCCCAATCTTTGAATTTTTTATTGTTTTTTATTTCTGTTAATGTCACTGGTCGTTTTAATGTTTTTTTGTATTTAACATTTACAACAATAAAACGTTCAACATCCTCATTAGGATTTGAATAAGGTTTTGAAGTAACTTGCATAATTCCAACTGCTTGTCTTTCATCACCAGTGTGATAAAATAAAATCAAATCACCAGATTTCATTTCTTTCATATGTTTTAATGCTAAATTATTATGAACACCATCCCAAACAGTTGTTTTGTCTTTTTTTAGCTGTTCGAAATTATATCCTCTAGGTCCACTAGGTTCTTGTTTTGCTAACCAGTAATTTACCATAACAAATTTTGTTTTAGAACTGACATTAAATGGTTTTTGAATGGATAATGTTCCCCGGTTCTGACTCGCAAAAAATCATTGGACATAGCCATACGCCTCATCACGTTCTGAAACCGGGGTTGCCCATAATGTAGCACACCTGGGTGAATTAGAAATCATTGGTATCATTACGATCAGCGTCATCCTAATCCGTCTGTGTGCCTGCTCTTGGGCGATTAATAATTAGATGAACCTACTAAAAACTATTAGAAATTTATTAAAAAGAAAATGTGTTTTTGTGAAGGGCTTTTGGAAATTAGAAATCAAAAGAAATTTTTGGTTGGATTAATAATTTTGATTTTAGGGGCATTTGTAATAATTTTTGATTATCCTCAAATTGAATATTTTAATTATTTAGAGAATGAGAATAACATAACATTAGAAAAAGAGCAAAGAGGAATTTTTCAAAAAATCCTTGTTGAATTTACAATTGGAATAATTCTTTTGATATTTGGTATTATACTAATTTTGATATCAATGTTAAAGAGATTTGAGAATGGAATCAGATAGTGAAATTTCAAATCCAACAACAGGAACACGGATTTTATAATTTTCAATTATAGTTGAATCAATTTCTCCAATGATACCAATAACATTTCCATTAAAAATAATATTTGCACAATGTCCATCCTGAAAACTAGGATTGACTGCAGTTTTTGTTTGAATTTGAATTCTAAAACCAATTTTTAATAAAGTTTGCAATACAGATTTAATTTCAGTGAAATTTGCATCCTTATGAGCACTGATTACAGCAAGATTGATTTTTTCAGAAATAGGTTTTTCAAGATTGAAAATATTTCCAGTTTCAAACATTTTTTGAGGATATGATTCATGAATATTTCTTGAAAGGTTTTCAATCAGTCCAGGAAATATTGAATCACGCAAAATAGTATGTTCTTGACTTTTTGAATCAAGAACAGAGATTATATTTTTTGAACTTCTATTTGTCATATCGTATAAAACACGTTTACTGCTCAAACTGGAATTTAGTGCTTCAAGAAATCCCAATCCAATCATTGCTTGATTAAGAGATTTCAATTGAAGTGATACAGGATTAGTTTTCCCAATTGTTTGAGAAGGAGATACAGTAGGTTCAAAATTTTGAAGTCCATAGCCTAAAGCTACTTCTTCAACTAAATCCATTGGACCAAAAATGTCAAATCGGTATGCAGGAATTGTACAAATAATTTTTTTTCCTTTTGAAATTGCACTTAATCTAGATTTTTTTAAAGAAGAAATAATTTTTGAAGTTGAAATATCTAAACCGAGAGTTTGATTAATCAAAGAAGAGTCAACAGATATTTTCTTTTCTTGAAATTTAGGAGAAGAATTTTTTGCTCCAGAAATTTGAACATTTTCTAAAGTAAATCCTGCACTTTGTAAAATTGTAGCAACTACTGAAAGCATATCTTCAGCATCAGCCTTATTGATTCCAGTTACTTCTACAAAGAGATTTTTTGTTTTTGTTGTTACAGTAGTTATTCCTGCATTAATTATTGGGGGAAAAGAAACTATTTTTTTATTGGAATCAATTATTATCGGTACTTTAGAAGATTGTCCAAGGAGATGACCATAATCTTTTCCTGTTTCAGTATCAGTAATTATTTCTGATATTGTAAGTTCTTTTTTAGAATTTAATGGAATAAATTTATGATTTTTATCTGTAGCAGTATAAGTCAACGGAAAAGAAATCTTATCTAAATCATGTATTCCAATAGAAGATTTTTTTCTTTTTCTTCCAATTCCAAAATGAAGATCCTCTTGCATTGTCATTAATTGTTTAATGGTTTTATCATCAATTTTGCCATTTTTAGCAACGATTCCAGTCACAAATGGACGAATTTTTGAAATAGTGGGTTTGACAGTTATTACATAATTCTTTGATTTTTTCACAGTTAATTTTATTGAACCAGTTTTGATACCAAGTAAACCTTGTAACCCTAATGCAATTCCAATATCAGTAGAATAATCAGGGCGATTTGGACTATATTCAATTCGAACTAAATCTTTTTCCTCAGATTCAATATCTAATCCCAAAAAAGGCAATGAATCAGAAATTTGTTTTTTTGTAACCTTACCAATTAATTTTTGGAGACGAGAGTAAGATAATTCAATCACTGGCATTTTGTATTACTCCTTAACCAACCTAAACTATTATTATAAAATTCTCTAACATCATCTAAATCATATTTTAACATAGCAATTCTTTCAATTCCACCACCCCAAGCTAAAACAGGTTTAGTGATTCCAAGAGGTTTTGTTACTTCTGGTCTAAAAATTCCCATTCCAAATAATTCAATCCATTTTCCCAATTTTTCATTGTATACCATTGTTTGAAGTGATGGTTCTGTGTATGGGAAAAATGTTGGCCAAAATTTAATTTTTGTAATTCCAATTCGTTTATAAAATTCTCTTTGAATTCCCATCAAATTTCTTAGATTTGCATCCTTTCCAACAACAATACCTTCAATTTGATTAAATTCAACAAGATGTTTGTAGCTAACTTTTTCATTTCTAAATACACGACCTAAAGAAAAAATTCGAGCTTCGTCAGGCTTATTTTCAGCTAAATGCTTAATTGTTACACAAGTTGTATGAGTTCTTAAAACCATTTTTCTAGCTTCATTGACATCCCACCGATATCTCCAATTTTTCTTATGAGAATCAGAAACTTTTCTAATTTGTTCTGGATTTGCAATTTTTTTTGCAGAAATTCCATCTAAGAAAAAAGTATCTTGTAATTCTCTTGCAGGATGATCCTGTGGAGTAAATAAAGCATCAAAATTCCAAAAACTTGATTGAGTCAGATTTCCAAGAATTTCAGAAAAGCCCAATGTAACAAAAATTTCGCGAATTTCATCAATAGTATCTTTTAATGGATGAGTTCTTGCAACAAGAATTTCTGGAACTTCAGCTTCAACATCTATTGCTCCAGAATCATTTGAAATATCTAAAGATTTAGCTGTAAGAGTTAAGCTAATTTTTTTATTTTTAATTACATCCTCAATAATAAAATTAGGTCGTTTCAAAAGTTCAGAAAAATCATTTTGATTAATTTGTTCTTTAGATAATTTCTTATTTCCAATTTGTTGAAGAGTTTTTTCACCAGGTAGTTCAAACGGAATTGTTTTAATGATAATTTGATCTGAAGATGTTTCAACCCAATTATTTTTTCTACATAAACCAATAGCAGGACCAAAAACAAATCCTAATTCTTTTTGAATATCAGATAGTTTTCTAGGTCCGTCTTTAACTAAATTTAGCAGTCTTCGTTCAGGTAATCCTTTTTCAAATGAATCTAAACCATTTTTTCCTAAACTAATTACACTTGATTTGGATTCATCCACGATAGCTAAATCCTTTAATTTTAGCCATTCAATTCCACGTCTAATTTGATCTGGTGAAAGTTGAGTTGAATTTTCAAGTGTCTCAGGAGTCTGAATTGGATTTTCTTTTAACGAATTGATGATTTTTTTTTCAATATCGTGAAAAACTTGTGACAATAGTTCAAAGATCGAAAAAGACTTTTTAAACCTTAACCTAAGTCAAGTTGAATGTCAGCTGATGAATTCATTGTAACGCCTTGGCACGTTGAGGGTGATATTGACTATGACAAATTAATCAAAAAATTCGGTACTGAAAAAATATCATCAGAATTACTAGATAAAATCAAAAATATTACAAATGAGGACCACTTTATGCTTCGAAGAGGGATATTTTTCTCACATAGAGAAATGGATAGAATAATTGAAGATCATCAAAAAGGCAAGGGGTTTTTCCTATATACTGGAAGAGGGCCATCAGGACACACACATATCGGACATTTAGTTCCATGGGTTTTTGCAAAATGGTTACAAGAAAAATTTGATGTAAATTTGTATTTCCAATTAACTGATGATGAAAAATTCTATTCAAAAACAAATTTGACTTTAGAAGAGACAAATAAATTTGCATATGAAAATGCACTAGATTTCATAGCATTAGGTTTCAATCCAGAAAAAACAAAAATAATTATCAATACAAAAAATATTCAAACATTATATCCAATTGCAGCTCAAGTAGCAAAAAAAATTAATTTTTCAAATACAAAAGCAACTTTTGGATTCACTAATGAAACAAATATTGGAATGATTTTCTACACATCATTACAATCAGCTCCATGTTTTATTGAAGATAAACCAGTTTTGATTCCTTTAGGTGTAGACCAAGATCCACATTTTAGATTAACAAGAGACATTGCACAAAAAATTGGAAAACATAAACCTGCATTAATCCACAACATTATGATTCCAGCATTAACAGGACCTGGTGGAAAAATGTCAGCATCAGAAGAAAAAGGAACAATTTACACAACTGACACACCAGATGTTGTAAAAAAGAAGATTAACAAATATGCATTTTCAGGAGGACAACCTGATATTGAACAACATAGAAAACTAGGAGGAAATCCGGATATTGATGTATCATATCAATATTTGAGAATATTTTTTGAGCCTGATGATGAAAAGTTAAAGAAAATTTACGATGATTATAAATCAGGAAAATTACTTTCAGGGGAATTAAAAGCAATTTTAATTGAAAAAATTAATGAGTTTCTTAAAACGCATCAAGAAAAACGAGAAAAAGCAAAACAGCAAATACAACAATTTCTTTTAGAAAATAAATGAAAACCAGCATAATATGTGATGATGAATACGAAGCTCAAAAATTAATGAGTCTTATTTTCATAAAAGAGGATAAAGAGACTTACATTACAGGAATTTTAAACATCATAAAAAATGAAATGATTATTTCATTAAAGGATAAATCAGCTCACAGTGTTTTACTTAAAAATGAGGAAAATGTTGAAAAATTTGCAGATTTTATACAATCAGTACTAGATAAAGAACATGATTTGATATCAACAAAAATGATTAAATCAATTATTGAAATTACCAAAGAATAAGTTAAAGATCATCTAGGAAAATATTTACTTCTTTTAGATTTTTTCCTTGGACGTTCTTCTTGTGATTTGTGAATGGGTTCAACAGCATCATTACAATTTGAACAGAATATTTTAAGTTCTTTTT
>DASCQR010000096.1:0-3562 GCA_036013185.1 Candidatus Nitrosopumilus sp.
CTGTGAATGATTAATAATGAGAAAAACTTCATCATACAAAGTTATGAAAAAAACAGTAGTTGGAATTACGGTAGTTGGAAAAGATAGAGAAGGAATTGTAGCTGTATTTACAAATTTTGCCTTTTCAAAAGGTGGTAATATTGAACAAGTAAATCAAAATGTAATAAAAAATCTATTTGGTATGTATCTAGAAGTTTCATTTTCTAAGAAACTAGATGTTAAAAGATTTGACATTGAAATACAAAATTTAGCAAAAAAAGAAAAAATGGATGTAAATACACATCATGAAACCAATTCAGAGAAAAATATTGCAGTATTTGTCACAAAAGAACCTTTATGTCTTCAAACATTTATCGCAAACAAAAAATCGCTGAAGGGAAAAATTTCAGTTGTAATAGGTACTGAAAAATCATTAGAACCAATGGCTAAAAAAGCAAAAATTCCATTTATTGTAATTAAAGAAAAGAATCAAGCAAAAGCAGAAGAAGAGATTATTCGAATTTGTAAGAAATACGATATTGATTTAATTTCTCTTGCAAGATATATGAGAATACTTAGCCCAAATTTTGTTTGGAGATACCCAAATAGAATTATTAACATTCATCCATCATTATTACCAGCTTTTCCTGGTGCATCAGCATATGCTCAAGCTTATGAAAGAGGTACAAAAATTGTTGGCGTAACGTCACATTATGTTACAGAAAATTTAGATCAAGGACCAATAATTTTTCAAGATTCTTTCAAAGTTGATCCCAATGATACATTAGAAAAAATAAAATCAAAAGGACAAAAACTTGAAGCTGACACATTACTAAAAGCAACAAAAATGCATTTAGAGAATAAATTAGAAGTTCGTTGGAGAAAAGTTCACATTAAATCAAAGTGAATTAAATGACAGATATTAAAAATCAATTTGATCCAATACTTAGAAAATTAATTAAAAATAAGAAAAAAATTGCAGTCATTCCAATTGGTTCAATTGAGCAGCATGGCCCACATTTACCAATTTCAACTGATTCAGATATTGTATCAGAAGTAGCAAAAAAAATATCAGATAAAGAAGGATTTCTTCTTCTTCCAACAATAACATATGGAATTTCATTTGAACATGCACCATTTTTTAATTTGAGTATAAGTGAATTGACATTACGTAAAATCCTAATTGATTTATGTACATCATTATTAGAAAATAATATTAAAACAATTTTCATAATTAATGGTCATCATGGAAATTTAAAATCAATTAAAAATATTGATCTTAAAATCAAGAAAATTTTAAAAAATAAAGTAAAAGTTTATCCATTATCTTATTGGCATTTTTTGGATAGAGATTTTGATCATGCAGGATTTGTAGAGACATCTCTAATGCTAGCAATATCAAAAAATGTAAAAATGAAACTTGCAAGAAAAGGATTGATTACAGATAAAATGACAAAACAAGAAATTATGGAAATTGGAAAATTAGCTAATAAATCATTTCCAAAAGCTACCAAAAATGGAATTTGGGGAGATCCAAGAAAGGCAACAAAAAAAGACGGAATTAAGATTTTTAACGAAATTGTAGAAAATTTGTCTAAAAAGTGTCAAACTTACCTTACTGAAGATAGGTTATAGATGCACAATGATATTTTAATATAATCCCTCAGCATGGAAAACAATGAGTGATATAGATGTCCGTTGATATGGCAGTAAAAGTATTGGATGAGAGTATTAATCAAGTTGTATTAATAAAACTCAAAGGAAGCAAAACCATTAGAGGTAATCTTTTAGGTTTTGATCAACACATGAATCTGCTACTCGATTCTTCAGAAGAAATTCCTAATGAAGGCGAGACAAAAAGCCTTGGTTCCATCGTAGTTAGAGGAGACAATGTCGTTATGATATCTCCTCCTCCACCAACAAATTAGGTGATTTGGAATGACAAAGGGTACTACTTCTATGGGTGGATTTACAAAGAAAAAAGTCCATATCAGATGTAGAAGATGTGGTAAAAATTCACTTCACAAGCGTCATCATCAATGCGCAAGTTGTGGATTCCCAGAGGCTAAACGAAGAAAGTATTCCTGGATTAAATGGTATACATAGATGCAAGAAATTGCTTTAATTCTTAGTTCAATAGCAGGAATTGCAACAGCAGCTGCTGTAAGAAAAATGCCTAGAGATAAAAATCAATTATTAAGTTTGGGTGCTAGTTCACATATCAAAAATCAAATTAATTCTTTAAAAATTGAAAAAGATATTCTTACAAAAACAATTTCAAGATTATATCAAGCTGAAGATGAATTTTCCAAAATTCAAAAAGACAAACTTTTACTAAAGTATCAACATCAATTAGGAATAATTTTAGCTAAATTAGAAAAACTTGAACAAGCAAGTAAACATCCAGATTTAGGTCCAGTTGGAGATGGTTTGATTAGTTTGATGGATCAAAAATTATCAAAACTTGACGATAGATTATATGATCTGTCATCAAAAATGACAAATTCGACAATTCAAACATCTGAAATAAAACAAGAAAAAGAAGAAATTAAAAAACATATTTCAAAATCAATTAAAGAATCATATAATTTTGAAAAACCAAAGAAAACAATAGATCCAATTTCTATACCACCAACAAAATCAAGACAATCATTTGAATTAACAACACTAACAAATATTTCAAAAAGTGAACCAAAATTTCCATTATTTGAAAAGAAGGAAGTTATTCAGTCTATACCACAACCAAAAACAATTCAAACTGAATTAATCAAACCTAAAGAAAAAATCGTAGAAGAAATTATTCAGCCCAAATCCAAAATAGAAGATAAAGATGAAATTATTCAATCAATTTCACCAAAACCTGAAATTTCAATTACAACTAAACCAGATTTACAAAAAGAAGTAGCAAAAATTATTGAGCATAAAGCACTTCCAGAACCAGAACAAAAACCAAAGGTATCAACAATTGATGATGATACTGATGATGATACTGATGATTTAGATAAAATCAAGGGAGATATTATGAGAGTTTTATCAAAACTTGATCAAGCAGAGGTAGAATAATTGTCTTATGATGATGCCATGGGGGCATTATCAAATGATGCATTAAGGTTAATAAAAAATAATCAAATAATTGGACTTGGTAGCGGTAGAGCTGCAACTACATTAGTTAAATCACTTGCAAAATTAATTAAATTAAAAAATTATAACATTAGAGCTATTCCAACATCATTACAAATTAAACTAGTTGCAGAAAAAGCTGGAATACAATTAGTAGATGCAGATGAAGTTAACCATATAGATATTGTGTTTGATGGTGCTGACCAAATTGATTTACAAAAATATGTTATTAAAGGTGGAGGCGGAGCATTGTTACGAGAAAATATTTTGTTTAGTCTTGCAAAAAAAATTGTTGTAATAGCAGATAAAACAAAATTTGTTAAAAATTTTACAAGAACGGTACCAATAGAAATCCATCCTTTAGCAAGGAATTCAGTTATTTATTATTGTGATTATTTGTTCATTTTCATCAGATGCTAAATGATTAAAAGCAGCTAAAAAGCTACCAGGTTTACTTTCAACC
>DASCQR010000097.1:0-2328 GCA_036013185.1 Candidatus Nitrosopumilus sp.
GAACCTGAACCAGAACCTGAACCAGAAACCGCTAATCAAAATGATTCAAATAATTCTACACAATCTCAAACTTCTGAAGAACGCAATGTGATTTTCATTGGTACCAAACCCATTATGAGTTATGTTTCCGCAACATTGACTCAACTTTCAACAAGACCATCAATAACTATCAAAGCTCGTGGAAAAAGAATAACTCAAGCTGTAGATGTTTCTCAAATGATTGTTAAAAGAATGGATACTGTTGGATATGTGATAAGTGATGTTCGAATATCCTCTGATTCGCTCACTTCCCAAGATGGGAAGCAACGGAATGTCTCTAACATGGAAATTGATATTACAAAAGAATAATTTAAAAAATCTCTTTTTCATAATTTTTGGAATAATTATCACTGTTTCATTTTTTTCTATATATGATGATTCATGTGGTCTTGGTCACATGTCTCTTTTAAATCAAATAAGAATTTATGAAGAATCTTTTGATCCTGAATTTTGTGAAGACATTGTTGAAAAAATTAATAGTTTTAATGATAGTTGCAACCCTACAATTGAAATTTTAGATTGCGGTTAAGTAATCACATCAATTAAAAATGTAATTCCAAAATAAATTAATGTTAAACTTAATCCTGATATCATTATTTTGTAATTTCTATTGGAAATAATTTTTCTACTTTTTGACGCTAAAAATGCTGTAATGCCTAACCATGCAAAGTCCATCCAAATATGTAATAGAAATACAATTAGTATTCCTGCAAATGCCCATACGATCATTGCATCTGAAATTAATTTTAATCCTATTGTTGTCCACCATATGATGAAAAATGGATTTAACACACTGAATAAAATTCCTGTAACAATTGGTCCATGTTTTGGTTTCTTTTGAATCCCTTTCTTTTTTTCTAATATTGTTTTAATTTGTATTCCTGCAAATCCAAAAAGTGTAAATGCCCCAAAAATTGATATGATTGTTCTGAATTCTGGAAAAATCTCTAAAGAAAATACTCCAATTCCTAATAAAATTACTAATGGAAGCTCTACAATTGAATGACCTATTGCAATTTTAATTCCTGATTTTACCCCTTCTCTTAACCCATATGTGATATTTGCTGCAAATAATGGCCCTGGTGACATTACTCCTGAAGCTGAAATAATTATAACTAAAATTGCAAATTCTATAATCTGAATCATGATTTTTTCAAAATTATGTATTCATAATCAAAAATTTATCTATACATTGAATCTTTTAGGTGGGTTGATTCTTCTTGTGTTTCTTTTATTGTAGCTTCTGCCTTTTCAGCTTCTTTTTGCAATGATGGTATATCACATGATGCACCTGGAATTAATTTTGACATTGTCATACATAGTTCTGCACTTGATTTAAAATCTGGACCTTCTCCAGTTGTTTTAAAAATTATTACAATTACGTCTTGATTTGTAATACTTCCTTCATTTAGTAATCTCCCTGGAATTCCAGGTATTGTTCCATGATCTAATGCCTTCAAACCTATTTCTTCTATTTTTTTTCTAGCTGATTCTGTACTTCCTACTCCCATCATTTGTGAATCTTCTTTATCTGATTTTACAGCAACACTACTTACAATTAATTTAATTTTATGTTTTTTTGACCATTCTAACATTGATTCAGATACTTGCTTGTGTAAGGATTGTTCTAAATTAAGATATGATGAAAATATTCCTACTTTCAAATCTTCATTGATAAAAATTCTTGATGGATAATTTGGCTTACCTTCTTTTATGACGCTGATTGGAGGGAAATTTTCTGAATCAATTATTCCGCCTAATTCAAATTGTGATGTATGTATCATTGATTCTGTTGCAATGGCGCTGCTGAATCCTACTGATGGGAATCCGTCTATTAAATAACCGTCTTCCAAATTAAATTCTTTAAATTCTTTAATTGTAATTTCTGACATTGTCATGTTTTTACTCTGATTTACATTGAATAATAGGTTTTTTTATTTATCTAAGTAAACTTTAAACCGCCTTATTTTGTTAGATTAGACATGACTGGTAGGATTAAAGTTGGCCTGGTAGGAATTGGTAATTGTTTTTCTGGTTTAATTCAGGGAATTGAATATTATAAGAAAAACCCTTCTCAAGAAGTAACTGGAATTATTCATGATACATTGGCGGGGTATGGCATTCATGATATTGATTTTGTTTGTGGTTTTGATGTAGCTGAAAATAAAGTTGGAACCCCTTTGATGAATGCAATTTATGAATCTCCAAATATGGTTAATTATGTTGCAAAAGGCGATATGCCAAAAACTGATGCAATGATCTATGAAAGTCCTTTATTGGATGGTGTTG
>DASCQR010000098.1:0-1952 GCA_036013185.1 Candidatus Nitrosopumilus sp.
TGTTGAAAACGCAATCAAAGATTTTGGAGTAAAGGCACCATTAATGATAATGAAAGGTGATGGCGGTGTAACAAGCATGAAAACATTTAGAACTAAACCTATATTGACAATTCTTTCTGGTCCTGCAGCAAGTGTTGCAGGTGGATTACTTCATCAAAGAGTGACAAATGGAATATTTGTAGAAGTTGGTGGAACTAGTACAAATATTAGTATTATAAAAAATGGAAAACCTGAAATTCGATATGTTACAATTAATGAACACCCAACATGCATCCGTTCCATGGATGTTAGAATCTTAGGTGTTGCAGGTGGAAGTATGTGTCAAATTAAAAATAATAAAGTTAACCAGGTTGGACCTCGCAGTGCACATATTGCAAGTTTAAAATATTCATGTTATGCGGATCCTGAAGAATTAGAAGGCGGAAAAATTGTTCTAATCAAGCCAAAAGAAAATGATGATGAATATGTGGCAATTTCAAACAAAGGAAGAACATTTGCAATTACAAATACATGTGCTGCAAATGCTCTTGGTTCAATTGAAAAAGAAGATTACGCATATGCAAATCAAAAATCTGCACGAATTGCACTAACAATATTGGGTGAACATTTAGGAATATCTTTTTTTGAAGCTGCCAATTCAATTATTCAAACAGCATCATTTACAATAATTAAAACAATTAGTAAAATTCAAAAAGAATTCAAACTATCTTCACACTCTACGCAAATTATTGGTGCAGGAGGAGGAGCATCTGTATTAGTTCCATTTGTATCAAAACAAATGGATATAAAATATTTAAAATGCGATAATGCCGAAGTCATCTCATCAATTGGTGTCGCTTCATCTATGTTACAAGAAGAAACTGAAATTAGTATGATAGAACCAACACCTGAAAAAATATCTCAAGAATGTAAAAAAATTCATAATGTTTTAATTGAAAGAGGTGCTACACCTGAATCGATTTTAGTAAATACTGAATATTTTTCAGATAAAGCAATTCTGAGAGTATCAGCTACAGGCAATGTTGAATTAGACAGTGTTTCCACATCAAAGTCTGTTTTTTCTGAAGAAGAATCAAAAAACAGATGTGCAGAAATATTAGAAATATCAGATGAATTAGTTGAATTAGTTCAAGAAACAGAACATTATTTTGTATTTAGATCAAATATTGTTAAAAAGAAATTATTTGGTAAAAAAACAAAAACAAAAATTATAATTTTAGATAAATTTGGTAGATTAAAACTCTCAATAAATAATGGAAACGTTTTCCTTGGTGAAAAAATTCAAACAATAGAAAATGTCGAAAAATTTTTGAAATCTAGAAATAATGATATTGCACCTCAAGTGCACTTGTTAACTGATTTAAAATTAATAGATTATTCTAGTTTGACATCAAATTCTAGTGTTATCAAAGCAATATCACAAGAATACGATGAATCAAAAAAAGTTATAGTGCTAATAGACAATAATTAATTTTTCAGATATTTTTTACATCGAGTACACAATTTGATATTATTAATGAGACTACAGGCGCAAATACTTTGACATTTTTCACATTGTGTTATTGTAATTCCTATCAATTGAAAATTAAATTATTAAATTAAATTAAAATTTAATCATAATTCTATAATATTAGAACAAGTCAATGAAATTATTGATCAATTCTAATAGCATGTTAAAATTTCAAATCCATGAGCACATCCCTTGTTGGAAAAAGCAGTTTGCTAATTTTATTAGCAATCACAGTAGGACTATCTGGCTTAACAGTCGAGTCTTACGCAGCAAGCGGTGCAAATCACGAAAGATCCTATAGTGAAAAACTAGACTTTGCAGCAGGTCTTGAGGAAGCTCTTGGCCACTTCTGGGCTTTAGAACAAAACCTCGATGACAAAAATGCAGAACTAGCTTTAATCCATGCAACTCACCCAATTGCAGAACTATATGATGCAATGAA
>DASCQR010000099.1:0-2077 GCA_036013185.1 Candidatus Nitrosopumilus sp.
CAACTCCGTACTCTATGTACGCTCCTCCCTACCCCCAATCCAAGCAAACTTTGCAGTTGTTCCACCAAATTTCTTAAAAATTAGTTTTGAAATTATTCCTTCAACACTATTAAATTCTGAGATTCCATGAAAATCACAAGATCGACAACCTTTTCCAGAGCAATTATTACAGGATTTTTGTTTTTGTGGAATGCCTCTCATGGATTTGGCATATCGGCCAGAAAGTACAATGGGTTTTGAATGTAATTTACAAGATTCATCTTTTAAATTAATTGTAAAAAATAATTCAGGATCATTAGAATCAATAATTTTTTTTGTTTTTTTTGAGAAAAGTTTTCCCAATTCTTTACTGATGTCAATTTTAACACTTTCAATACCTCTAAGTCTAAATTCAGATTTTAAAGAATCATCTCTATCAACAATTGAAGGTTTAATTACAATTCCAATACTAAATGTTTTAAATTCATAATCAGATGAAACATCAATCATTAATTTTAAAAAATGATCTAAATTAAAAAAGAGATTTTTACAAATATGACATTTATTTTGAGAATTGTATTCATTATTTAATTTTTTACCAAGAAGTTTATTTGAAGATAAGTGAAGTTGTTTTGAAAACAATCTTCCCAAACAGTGATCACATAGATCATATTTTTGAATAATCTTATTTGCAATAGGAATTATTTGAAGATAAGTAGACATTTTTGATTGTAATGTAATTTGTGATTAACCCAAACCCATTTTTCTAAGAGTGCCTTGCATTTGACGACCTTTTGAAGCCTTCATCAAATTCTTAGAATTTTTATAATTTTTTAATAATTCTTTGACCTCACCTTCTGGCCATCCAGAACCTCTAGCAATTCGTTTGATTCTAGAAGAGTTTAGTAAATCAGGATCAGCTTTTTCATCTTTATTCATGCTTTGAATAATGTACCTCCATTTTGAAACCCTACCCTCCATTTGATCAACTTGATCTTCTTTTACCATTCCAGACATACCAGGCATACTATCAAGAAGCCCTTTCAAAGAACCAACTTTAGTTACTTCTTCTAATTGATAAAAGAAATCATCCATATTCATTTTCCCGCTAGAAATTCGTTTCATCCTGACATCATCGCCTTCATTTTCCAATCTTTTTGCCAAATCTAATACAGCCTGGACATCACCCATTCCAAGCAATCTACCAACAAATCTAGTAGGAGAGAATTTTTCTAAATCATCAATTCTTTCGCCAGTACCAATGTACATGATTTGTGCTCCTGTTGCAGCTGATGCAGCTAATGCCCCTCCACCTTTTGCAGAGCTATCTAATTTTGAAATTATAACACCTCCAACTGGAATGGTTTTATGAAATGCTTCTGCTTGATTGAAACATTGTTGACCAATAGTTCCATCAATTACAAGTAAAGCTAAATCAGGTTCTGCAACTTTGTTAATTCTACCCATCTCTTCAAGTAAATCTTGTTCTTCCTTATGACGACCTGCAGTATCAATAATTATTACATCAAGAGGTTGTCCTGCAAAATGTTTTAATCCATTTTGAACAATATTTGGAGAATCCTTATTATTTTCTTCTCCATATACCTCAACATTTGATTTCTCACACATCATTTTGAGCTGTACTAAGGCTCCAGGTCGATATGTATCAGCACCTATGACTCCAACTTTATGACCTTGACCAGTCAAAAATTTAGCAAGTTTTGAAGCAACTGTTGTTTTTCCACTCCCTTGAATTCCCAGTAAAACAATTTTATTTTGTTTACCAGATTTAAAATCAAAATCAGTTTCATTTCCTAATAATTTTGATAATTCATCATACAAAATTTTAACAATATGATCTTTTCGTGAAAGTCCAGGAGGGGGAGTTTCATTTAGTGAGCGCTCTTCTAATCTCTTTGTTATTTCAAGGACCAATCGTACATTGACATCAGATGTCAATAATGCTCTTTGAACATCTTTACAAAGATCTTTAATTAATTCTTCATCTATGCCTGAAGACTTAACAATTTTTTTGATTGCATCGCCTAAACTGTTTTTTAATCCATCAAGCATTGTAATTTATCTCAGCATCCACTAT
>DASCQR010000100.1:0-4013 GCA_036013185.1 Candidatus Nitrosopumilus sp.
CCAGATATCACAAAATACAAAATTCCGTATCCTAATACTGGTGGTTCAACTTTGATGAAGAACTCTTCAATAATCTCTAGTTTTTGCATTTTACAAATTCTTGCGTTTACTGCTCCTCCAGACATTCCTAAATCTATTCCAATTTGTCTATCTGATTCTCTACAATTGTTAAGCAATTTGCTTAGAATTTTAATATCAAAATTGTCCATTATGTAACTTTTAGAGTCTCCATTAGATACACAAATAACTAATATGATATAAAATTGTCTATAATTTGGCACTAGGAATAATATATGTTAAATATTAGACTTTTTTTGTTATTTTATGGATTACCGAATGAAATTGGCAAAAAGAATGCTGTTCAATAAAAGAGGGAGTTTAATCGGTGCAGTTTTAGCTGTAACCATTGGAATTTTAGTAATTCATGTTAATTTTGTAATATTTCAAGGACTCTTTGATGCAATTGTAAGAGATATCAGTGAATATCGAAATGGTGATGTTCTTGTAACAAATGAAGATGATTACATAGATAAATCAGATTCAACAATTGTAAGATTTTTTGAAAGAATTTCATATGTTGAAGCGGCGACACCGCGGCTTTCATCGACGGCAGAAATGGAAATTACAAAAAATGGAAAATTAATTGAAAAAACTAGAATACCTGTAGTCGGTGTTGATCCATTTACTGACATTAGAGCATCTACTGTTTATGAAACTGTTACAGAAGGAACGTATGTTTTCTCAAGAAATTCTATTGTGTTAGGAAATACTGTAGCAAATGATCTTGGAGGAGCTGTAGTCGGTGATAATGTTAAAGTGATGATTATTGACAGATGGGGTGAAGAACAAACTAAAAGATTTACTGTATCTGGAATTGCAAAGTCACCTGGTGGTCAAGGGTTTGATTATAGTGCAGTTATGCACATAGATACATTACGTGATATGACAGATAGAGTAGATCAAACAGGATCAATCATGGTAAAATTAAATGACCCAAGTAAAGCATTTGAAGTAAAAGAATTCTTTTTAGCATCATTTCCAAATGATGATTTCTTAGCAGAAACAATTGAAGAATCAGCTGAACAACAGCTTGCTGGTTTTAGATCTGGAATTGCAATGATTAACATGATTGGTTACTTTGGAATGATGTCTTCTGCATTTGCAATTGTTACAATTCAAATGATGTTAGTAAATGGAAAAACTAAAGAAATTGGTGTCATGAGAGCAATTGGTGCAAAAAGAAAAGATATTTTAATAATTTTTATTTTTCAAGGCATGTTAATTGGAGCAATTGGTGCTGGAGTTGGAACTGCTACTGGATTAGGTTATACCATTTATGCAAAGGAAACAAAAATGTCTTTCAATAACAGTTTACCGCTTGAAGTAAGTTACAATTGGGAAAAAATTATTCAAACTGCTTTGGCTTCATTTGTTCTGGCTATTATTGCATCATTATATCCATCGTATAGGGCTACAAAATTACTACCTGTGGAGGCAATGAGAACTGGCTAAAGTACTTGAAGTTAACAATTTAACCAAAATTTATGGTGATGGAGATAATAAAGTGAAAGCTCTTGATAATGTATCTTTTTCAATTGAACAAGGTGAAGTTGTTTTAATTGTTGGAAGTTCAGGTTCAGGTAAATCTACATTACTAAATATGATTGGACTTTTAGATAGTCCAACAAATGGTAATATTTTCATTGATGAAGTTAATACTACAACTCTTAATGATGATCAAATTTCATCATTTAGAAATAAGAAATTAGGATTTATTTTCCAATTCTCTAATCTTTTAACCGATCTTTCAGTTTTAGAAAATATATTGTTACCTATTCAAATTGCTGGTAGTAATTTAACTTCTGAACAGGATGCCATAAATTTACTAAAAGCAGTTGGATTAGAAACTCAAATCCATAAACGTGCAAATAAAATTTCAGGTGGACAGTCTCAAAGAGTAGCTATAGCAAGAGGCTTAATCAATAAACCTTCAATTGTTTTGGCTGATGAACCAACTGGTAATCTTGACTCAGTTACATCTAAAATAATTGTTGATTTAATGAAATCAATGGCAAAAAAACTTAATCAAACTTTTGTTATTGTCACTCATGACAGACAACATTTTGGAGAAGTTGACAAAGTTATTACAATAAAAGATGGTAAAGCATTTCAGGGAGAAGAACCTTCAACAATGGAGATCACTGCATAATGAATTCTAAATTTTTCTTAATTTTATTTTTAATTGGATTCGTACCATTTATTTTTACAAATTCATATGCTGATTGGAAAGATGGACCAATTGAATCTGGAAATTTTGGTGACTCTGCATTTGAAAGAGATTTTGGTGATGTAAAATTATTAGATGCGTATTTTGGTACACTAGATAACAAAATAGAAGTTGAAACTGGAGACAGTAATGTTCCATTTACAATAGAATTTGCAAATGTAGGAACTCAAGATATTACAGGAATTGAAGGAAAATTGGCTTTACCTTTGGGATTTTCAGGTTCAGATGGTCCAGGTGTGGCAATAAATGCAAACACAAATACCAATTCTTTAGCTGGAACAAATTTCCATTTGACTTTTTATGTAAATTTGGACAAAAATATTCAAATTCAACAATATTCTGGAACTGTAAAAGTTGATTATTCAAGATTACGAGAATCTGGTGTTAGATCAACATTTTCTACTTTTGATTTTAAAGTTACTGGAGATAGTACAATCAATGTTAGAGCTTCAGAATCATTTCTTACATCATTAAAATCAAATAATATTGTCGTAGATATTGTAAATGATGGAACTGCTCCAATCTCTGCAGTTGATGTCACAATAAATAATGCACAAACATCACTTTCATCAAATACTGCATCAATTACAAATATTGAAAATGTTTTGATTTTAGAATCAAGTTGGGATCTAGGAAATATTGCAGCAGAATCTTATAATTCCTTTATTGCCGATGTTTATGTTCCAGAATCCCTAAAAGGAGATACTTTACGAATTCCTTTATCAATTTCATATTATAATACACATGGTGATAAAGAAACTATCTCAAAAATCCTTGACTTTTACATTAGAGGTTTAATTGATCTTAGAGTTTTTAATGTTAAAGTAATTGAATTATCTGGTACACAGATGGTAATTGGTGAAATAATTAATGAAGGAAATGAAGATGGATTATTTGGTTTTGTAACACTTGAAAGTAATGGAGATTCTAATATTAAATCAAATACTCAATTCATTGATGAAATTGAAACAGATGCACCAGTCCCATTTAATATTCCAATTGAATTTAATGGAGAACCAAAATATGGTGAACATGATGTTACGATTACGGTGAGATACAAAGATAGTGTCAGAGATGAAATTTTCTTACCGTATGAAACTACAATTGTAGTAAATGAAATATCTGAAGTTGAGGAAAATAATTTTGATCCTATTATGATTGTTATTCCAATAATTGTAATAATTGGTACTGCATTTTTTATAATCCGTAGGCGTAAAAAACAGGAATAATCAAAAATACCATTAATTTTAAATCTTAAAAAAAATAATGAAATAAAATGAAATTGAGATTAACTATTATTGTTTTATTCATAGTAATATCTATAGGTAGTATAATTATTACAACTGGTTTCATTTCCAATTCAAAATATGTAGACATTCCAAAAATTTCAAATCAATATGACAATTTACAAAAATACAAAATTGAATTAGAAAAAATTAATCAATATAATAAAGAAATTTTAAAAGATTTGGAATATAAAATTAAAAATTCCGATGATGTAAATATTAATCAGATAAGTAATGAAATTGATACAGTCAAACGAGTAATTAATGAAAATAAATTAGAGTTAGAGCAAATAATTAACAAATTATCTCAAATGGAAGAAACAAATCCTTAATTTGTAAATTTTTGCCTTTCTAAATTCATATAGTAATAAATTATTTTATAATTATTGTTAAATCATAGAAAATTAACTTTCATTGGTGTAATTTTTTTGGTAATAACT
>DASCQR010000101.1:0-2042 GCA_036013185.1 Candidatus Nitrosopumilus sp.
GCTGCAATTATTCTCCATCATCCAAATGCACAATATTTTGTAATCTAATTACCATTCATTTTCTAAGTATTCTTTTAATCCCCTAAAATCATTAGGGGATGTTATCAAAATGTCATTAGTAATTTTGTATGTTTCTTTAACAAATTTATCGAATTCTTTACTATATTCATCCAAATTTAATCCTAGAAAATCTGCTGATTTTTGATTTTTTTTGGATGGAAATAAAATTATTGGAATTATTGAAAATTGATTTAGATTATTTGATAAATTTTGTACTTGTTGAATATTTTGAATTACTTGAGTCATGAATCCTTTTGGTCCCACTTGAATTTTTTTTCCAATTTTTGAAAAATTTGGTTTATTTGATATTGAAAGATATAATTCAATTTGTGAATCATATTTTTTCTTTTTTAGATTTGATACTACAATACTTGGGATTAATCCTGAATCTGTAGTTTTTGATTGTGATGGATCGCCCATTAATATTAAAATTCCAGTAATTCCTATCGAAATACACTTTTTAACAATCTGTTCGATTTCTTCTTCATTTTTATCTCTGACTCTCAAACTTATTGTAATTGGATAATTTGGAATAATTTTTTTAATAATTTCTCCAATTTTAATTGGTGGAACTCTTTCATATCCTAATACATTTTCTGTTAGATGAATTGCATCACATTTTTTTGAAATTGTTTTAATTTTGTCTATGAATTTCTTAATTGATTCATTTGTATCTACACCAGGTAAAATTTTTGGAGGATTAGCTTCGTATCTAATTGTCATATTTTCATTTTTTCTATACTTGGTTAAAACCTTTGAATACTAAAACCTCTGGGTAAATGTAGGAAATAATATGTTTTTAGATGATGTACAATCTCTCCTTTCTTCTCCTATTAATCCTGAAGTGAAATTTGATACTTCATTCAAATTGGCATCAGTAATGGTTGTGATTTATGGAGAGTCTCCAAAAATCATTATGACTGAAAAACCACAAAGTATGAAATTTCACGCTGGTGAAATTTCGTTTCCTGGTGGAAAATTTGATAGAGATGATTCTGATCTTTTAAAAACTGCACTTCGTGAAACTAGTGAGGAAATTGGATTAGATATTTCAAAAGATAGGATTATCGGACAATTAAATCCAGTAAAAACTCTGAATTCTGGTTTTTTGATTTTTCCTTTTGTATCTATATTAAATGAAATTCCTAAATTAAATGCAAATTCTGAAGTTGAAAAAATTCTTCATATTCCGTTAGATTCTTTTTTGAATACTTTAACAAATGATTGTGATCCCAACCATCATCCCACTTCTGATATGTATAGTTGTGAGTATCAAGGGCAAATTGTATGGGGTGCCTCTGCGCGAATATTAAAACAAATCCAAAATATTTTGAACCTCTGAGATTCATTTAAAAAGAGCTCTGCGTGCCTGAAAAACTATGGCTGCACGCAAGTCCTCACCAAGAAAAATTCGTCTGTTAAAAAAAACTAAACAGGCTTCAGCAGTTCCTGCTTGGATAATTCTAAAAACAAACAGAAGTGTTAGAACTAATCCAAAACGAAGGGCTTGGAGATCAACTGATGTGGAGGTAGGATAGTTGTCTCAAGAATTAGAACGAGTTTATACAATTCCATTAGGTAAAGTTTTGATTTCACAATCTCAACATAGAGCTGTACGAGCTATTAACATGATTAAAGAATTTGCTCAACATCATATGAAAGTGGAAATTATTAAAATCGATGAAGACTTATCTCATCAAATTTGGTCTAGAGGAGTTCGTAGTCCTCCAAGAAAAATTAAAGTTAGAATGAGTAAAACTGATGAAGGATATGTTCTTGTTTCACCATTTTCAGATGATGTAGAATCTGCTGTGGCACCTAAAGAAGAAACAAAAAAAGTTGAAGATAAGGTAGAGACTGTTACAGAAGAAGCACCTGCTAAAAAAGAAGCACCTGCTAAAAAAGAAGCACCTGCTAAAAAAGAAGCACCTGCTAAAAAAGAAGCACCTGCTAAAAAAGAAGCACCTGCTAAAAAAGAAGCA
>DASCQR010000102.1:0-1820 GCA_036013185.1 Candidatus Nitrosopumilus sp.
GGAAAATTTCTAAATTCATTAAATAAACCAAAAAAAGTTTCGTTAATTTCTGGAATAAATGTTCAAAAAGTTTTAAAAACTAAAATTGAAAAATCATTAAAAATTAACAAAATTCAGTTTATTTGGCACACATCAGTAGATAATCAAATTAAATCAATTAATGAAATTCAAAAATTAGTCAAAAAGGATAATTCGAATTTAATTATAGGAATTGGTGGTGGGCGTTCAGTAGATACTGCAAAATTAATTTCGTTTAATCTATCAATACCATTTGTAAGTTTACCAACAGCTGCATCACATGATGGAATGGCAAGTCCATTTGTTTCAGTAAAAAGTGACAAGCCCCATTCAATTATAGCATCTGCGCCAATGGGTGTTTTTGTAGATATTGATATTATCAAAAAAGCTCCATCAAAATTATTAGCAAGTGGTTGTGGAGATCTTATTGCAAATATTATAGCTGTAAAAGATTGGCAATTAGGACATAAAAAGAAAAAAGAATACTATGGAAGATATGCAGCAGATTTAGCAATGATGAGTGCTAAGATCGTTATGGAAAATTCTTCTAAATTTGCTAGAAAAGGATTGGATGCTCGCGTGATTGTGGAAGGATTAATCAGTGCTGGTGTTGCATCTTGTATTGCAGGAAGTAGTAGACCATGTTCAGGTGCAGAACATCTTATTTCACATGCACTTGATAAAATTGCACCAGGAATTGGACTTCATGGAGAAAAATGTGGAATTGGATCTATAATGATGGCAAAATTGCAAGGACAAGATTGGAAAAAAATAGTTAAAACATTAAAAGATGTAGGTGCACCAACTACAGCAAAACAAATTGGACTAGAGTCTAATATGATAATTGAGGCTCTAATTATTGCTCAAGGATTAAGACCAGAACGTTATACGATTTTAAAAGAAATTAAAATGACAAAGAAAAAAGCAATGAATCTTGCAAAAATTACAAAGATAATTTAATTTAAGCAGTTTTTTCTTTTGTTTCAGATTTTTTTGTAATTTGTTTATTGATATGAGTTTCAACAAAACTAATTTTTTCTAAGGTGGTAACAAATTTGAAAATATCCATTTGGATAAAATGTTTCATTATTTGTAAACCATCAGCACGTAAAATTTCTTCAGGAATCAAAATATTTGCTTCTTTATCTTTAAGATCAAATGATATTTTAGCATCTTCAACTGGAAGACGTTCTTTTAAAATTGCATCGACTTTGTCTTTTGGTGAATCTAATGCTTTGAGAACATTAACATCAAACAAAATTGTTTTTCCCGCATATCTATGATTATAATCAATTTGGACTCTACCAGATCCAATAAAACGAATAATTCCTCTTTTATTATCAACTTCAATTGTGTCTCCTACTGAGACTTTTTCTGCATCCTCACCTAATTTTCTTAGTGGAATCATTCTTACTTTACCAGAATCTCTTGCTCCAAAACCTTTGTCAGGTGTTACTTCAACTGTTAATTTATCACCAACAGATGTTTTTGCTAATGCTTCATCAAATCCTTTTAAAACAGGGTAAGATGTCTCACCAATTGAAACTAATTTGGGATGATATTTGGCATTTTCTTCATGAAGAGAATATTTTTTTGCATCTGCTTCAAGAGTAGTATCAAAAACCTCGTCATCATCTTTTACTTTTGCAGTATAATCAACTAGAATTAATGAGCCTTTATCAAAAGTCAATGTGATCGTTTTCGAATTTCCTTATATTAGTTAAACGTTCTCAATGTTAAGAAGGATTTGGAAGAGCCTTTAGTTTATCTTCGGCTATCTTTAAACCAGCTTGTGAATCAGT
>DASCQR010000103.1:0-5695 GCA_036013185.1 Candidatus Nitrosopumilus sp.
GAAACTTTTCCATTTTGAATGGCATCTGCTAAATCTCTCAAATGTGTTGCTGTAAGTTTAGAAGACTCACGTTTTTCTCTAGTATCTTCTAATCCCATTAATTCAGTTGTAATAATATTTGCAACCTCTTTTGCATTTGTCTCTGAATGTGAATCTTCAAATAAATCAGAATAAAATTTATCAGAAGATAATACTTCTGCAACCTGCTGCGGAATGTGATATTTTGTAACATATCGTTCTTTTTTAGAACTGATACTCTCAGGCATTTTCGCATTTAATTCCTTTTGAATTTCAGGATTGATTTTTACCCATGGAATATCTCCTTCAAGAAAATAGCGATAATCTAAATCCTCTTCTTTAGAGCGCGATGATACTGTAATTTTTCGTCTATCATCCCAATGACGTGTTTCTTGTACAATTGGAATGTCTCTATCATGCAGGCTTTCTTGTCTAGTAATTTCAAAATGCGCAGCTTTTTCTAAATCATGAAATGAACCTATATTTTTAATTTCAACTTTATTTCCTCCACGAGTTGAGACATTAGCATCTGCTCTCATTGCCCCCTCTAAACTTGGGTCTGCAACACCTAGATTTTTTAGTAAATCTGATAAAATATTGAGAAAATCACGCACTTCCTTTGGAGTTTCAAAATCCGGCTCAGTTACAATTTCTACTAGTGGTGTACCTGCTCGATTGTAATCTACTAATGTAATTTGATTTTTTGAAGAACTGCCTTCATAGATTAATCTTCCAGGATCTTCTTCTAATTGAATTCTGGTGATTCGAATTTTTTTATCACCAACAGTAATTGTTCCAGAACCTCCTACACTAGTGTCGCCATAAATATTCAATTGTGTAATTTGAAAATTTTTAGGTAAATCTGGATAAAAATAATTTTTTCTAAAAAATGCAATTTTTTCTGGAGTAGAACAATTCAATGCCATAGAAATCATTGTTGCTTTTTTTACTGCTTCTTGATTTAATCTAGGCAAACTGCCTGGCATTCCAGCACATACAGGACATATGTTTTGATTTGGTTCAAATTCACGATAGTTTGCTTTACATGAACAAAATAATTTACTTTCTAAATTTGTTAATTGACAGTGAATTTCTAAACCAATTTTTGTCATAATGGTACCTCCGGTAAGGTCACAGTTTTTTCTAATGCATGTGCTGCTTGTAATAACATTTTGTCATTCATTGAATTTGCCATTAGTTGAATTCCAATTGGCAAACCATTAACAATTTTAAATGGAATGGAAATTGCGGGCTTTCCAGTTAGATTTGCTGCAACTGTATTGATGTCTACTAAAAATAGAGATACAGGGTCATCTATTTTTTCTCCAATTTTAAATGGTAATATCGGCACTGTGGGTGCAACCAACAAATCAAATTTCTTAAATGCTTCATTGATTTCTTTAGTTAATTTACTTTTTACTTTCATAGCTTTGAGGAAATATTTTCCAGCATGACCTGCAGATGGAACAAATCCTCCAATGATCATTCTACGTGTAACTTCAGGCCCAAAGTTTTTTCTGGCTTTTGAAATGTAAGAATTAAACTCATAACCTTCAACAGGCATTTCATACCCGTATCTCAAATTATCATATCTGGCTAAATTACTTCCAGCCTCAGTAGCAGTAATGGTATAGTATGCGGCAACAGAATATTTCACCATTTCCAATGAAACTTCTTCACAAATTGCGCCTAGCCCTTCAAGCTTTGAAATAGCCTCTTTTGTTGCAGTCATTACCTCGGGGTCAATCCCGTCTCCAATCATTTCAGTAACTATTCCAATTTTTTTGCCCTCAATTCCAGAATCAATGTTTTCCAGATAATCCTCATTGTTGTTGTTTACTGTAGTGTTGTCATTAGGATCAACTCCTGCAATGAGATTTAACATGAATGCCGTATCCTTGACAGTTCTAGTTAGTGGTCCTATCTGTTCAATACTATTTGCATATGAAATTAATCCAAATCTACTGATTAACCCATAAGTTGGTTTGTACCCTACAGTTGAGCAAAAACTAGCAGGATTTCTAACAGAACCCCCAGTATCAGAACCCAATGATGCAATGCATTCATAGGAACTAACAGAGACTGCACTTCCACCAGATGAACCTCCTGGAACGTGTTCAATATTCCACGGGTTTTTACTTGGACCAAATGCACTAAACTCAGTAGTTAGACCCATAGCAAATTCATCCATATTTACTTTGCCAATAAAAATTGCATCTTGTTTTTTTAATTTTGAAATTACTGTTGCATCGTATGGTGCAATAAAGTTTTCAAGCATTTTTGATGCACATGTGGTTTTGGAATCTTTGATACACATGTTATCTTTGATGGAAATTGGCATTCCAAAACAATCTCCAACGTCTTCACCAGATTTAATTTTTTTATCAATATTACGTGCTTGCTCAATTGCACTATCATTTACAGATAAAAATGCATGAAGTTTATCATCAACAGAATTTATTCTTTCAAGAGTTGTACTGACAAATTCTTCTACAGAAATATTTCCATTTTTAGCTTCTTCAATAAATTCAAGAGCAGAGATTTTTAGATTCATGGTTACATCTTTGGTGCTCTAACGAAGGTTCCTTTGTAATGATTCATTTTCTCAATTAATTTGTCCCCAAATGGAATGTATTCATCATTTCGTAATTGTTCAATTGGAATTTCTGGCATCGATATTTCTTCAGATTCAACACCTGCAGAGTCTAAAATATCAAAATAATTAATCATTGTTTGAACTTTTTCAAGATATTCGCCATGATCATCAACATCTATTTTCATTAGTTTTGAAACATGTTCAATTTCTTCAACGGTAACCATTTCTATTCTCCTATGAGGTTAATCTATCAATCTTACTATAAAATGGTAGGCACAAAATACTTTGATCTTGTTGTTTGGCCACGTGGTAGAGCGATAATCCCAAAAGATGCGTTAGTTTGAATTATCGCAGCCCAGCATTACCCATGGCAATACTGTGTTTTGTTAAATTTTCATAAAATAAAAAAACAATGGAAAAATTGATCTTAACAGTAATTTTGATTATGCAAAATTTATGTCTAGATTACCATGAATTCCAGTTTGGCTCAAATCACCTTTCTTTACATGCTCTTTTGTAATCTTGACTTTTTTGCATCTCTAATTTTTATTAAAATAAAAAATAAAGAATTATGAAGTCTTGGGCCACATAGAATTCCAAGTTTCAGCAAATTTTTTCATCATTTCACCATAAGCATTCATTTGTTCCAGACCTGAAGAACTAAGTGTTTTTTGCCAATTATCTGTAAATTGCTTAAAGGCAGAACCGTTTGTATCGTTCATGTATTTTTGCCAATTTTCAGTAAAATCTTTGAATGATGTTATTCCTGCATTACTCATAGATTTTTGCCAATTTTCAGTAAAATCTTTGAATGTCTCTGTACTTGATTCTGAACTTGCTTTTTCCCAAACTTGATTGAACTTTGTTTGCATATCATTGCTTGCGTTTTGAAATTGTTCAAACATTGACTTCCAATTTTCAAGAGATTTTGAATATTCTCCCCACAATGAATCCCATTCATTATTTTTTGAGTTAGTTGACATTAACTTGAAAAGATGATCATCGTTGTTAAGTAGTTCTATGAACTATAATTCAAATAGATTATTAAAAAACGGTTGAATTTAGATATAAGAAAAATTATGTTATTAAAATCAAAATGTTTTGATTGGTGTTTTTTTAATACATTCAATGAGTTCCAATATTTTAAATGGAATTTCAGCAAAATTTGTATCTTTTTCACGAGATACTAATAAAACATCATCATCACTTAATGGGAAACTCATTACAATTACTTTATCTCTGTAAGATAATGAAAAGTGTACAATTCCAAATTCATTATCAAACTCATGTCTCATTCTTACTCTTAATGCAAGTTCCATGAACATCATCTCATCTTGTTTTTTTGCCTCAAGTGAGAGCAACCCTTCTTTCATTCCACCTGCAGCTAAATGACCTCTTGAATTGATAAATCGTGCAGAACGCATCTTAGAATCTAGTTTTAAAATTTCCTGACAGATACTTTCAAGTTCTTCTACATTATCCATCCATATTATAGGCAAATAGAACTATTTATTGCGATCTAAATCGATTGTTAAGAGTGAATTCAAACTCATCTAAAAACACTGATAATCCGGATACTAAAATGACAGAATATTACAAACATTTGTCATTATTTTGGACAGATATCATACATTTGATGTCAAGTAAGCCTCAGGCATTAACTTCAATTGGTCCCATGAGAGCATTTGCTGCAAATTCAAAAAAAATAGCCATTGAATTAATTGAGATTAATGAAAATTTAATGGGGTTCAATCAATACATGACTGAATACTATAAACAACTATCAGATACATGGGGAATTGCACAAAAGAAAGTAAATCTGAAAGCACCAGAAATTCCTCAAGACGCTGAACAAATTGAATCAGTCAAAAGGATATGGATAGACATTTTTGATAATGATTTCACAGAATTATTTGATTCCAAAAAATTTGGAGAAAATTATGGAAATTTGGTATCCAAAGAATTGGAATTAACAAAACATTGGAATAACATCACAAATGTAATTTTACAATCAGTAAATCTTCCTAGCAAAGAAGAAGTTGATGAAGTATACAAAGAAATTCATTCATTAAAAAAACGAATATCAAAATTAGAATTAAAATTAAAAAAGGAGAAAAGAAAAAATGCAAAATGAATCCATAATAGATCCTAAAATCATAGAGGAAATTTTAAAATTTAGTAAAAATGTTATAGATGCTCCAAAATTTGTATCAGCACCAGATGAAATAAATTTAGAAGTTACTCCACACGAAGTTGTTCAAAATATAGATAAAACTAGATTATTGCACTACAAGCCAATAATTGAGACTAAACACAAAACACCTTTGTTAATATCATATGCGCTAATCAATAGATTTCATATTTTAGATATTCATCCAGAAAAAAGTTGGGTAAGGAATCTACTAGAGCAAGGGTTTGAAGTTTACATGTTGGATTGGGGAACACCAACTAGTATGGATAAATATTTAGATTTTGAGGATTATGTAAATGGATATTTAGATTCATCTGTAGAATATGTTAAAAATCAAACATCAACAGAAAAAATATCCTTACAAGGGTATTGTACAGGTGCTACAATTGCTACAGCATATACCGCATTACATCCAGAAAGTGTAAAAAATTACATTGCAACCGCACCTGTAATTGATGGATGGAAAGACACCACAGTAATTAGTAATTTAGCAAAGCACATGAATGCAGACAAAATGGTGGAGATAATTGGAAACATGCCACCAGAATTCATGTATTATTGTTTTTCAGTTTTGAAGCCTTTTGAGCAAGGAATTGAAAAATATATTAAATTTTTTAAAAATATTGATGATAAAAAATATGTGGATAATTTTTTGAGGGTTGAAAAATGGTTAGGAGACACACCACCTATCCCAGGAGAATTATTCAAACAATGGATCAAGGATATCTATCAAGAAAATCTATTAATTCAAAATAAAATGTATGTGGGAGACGAAATCATAAATTTAAAGAAAATAGATATGCCAATGTTTACCCAAATAGCGGTTGGAGATCACCTGGTCTCTCCAGAATGCAGTATGCCATTACATTATGCTGTAGGTAGCGAGGATA
>DASCQR010000104.1:0-2679 GCA_036013185.1 Candidatus Nitrosopumilus sp.
TTTGTTTTACGTGAGATTAGTGAAGTTTACGTTCCAATTTTTGAAGCAAGATTAATTGGACCTAAAAAGAAAGTTGGCATAATTAGAATTGATGCAGTTCGAAAAAAAGTTCTATAATTTCACCAATTATCTAAATTGAGTGTTATCAAGCAATTTTGCAAATATTGGTTCTTCTCTAGCCCACGTTCTGATTATTTTGGGATTTTTAGACATCGCTAGTTTTAACAATTCTAATGCTTCTGGTAATCTTCCAATTGCAGCACTACTTCTAGATTTTGCATAAATTACATTCACATTATCTTTGTATTTTTTTAAAATTTCATTAAACACATCTAATGCTTTTTCATGCTTTCCTAATTCTGCCAGTTGTACACCTTTTTGAAAAAAAGCATCTTGATTGTTGGGATATTTTTTACAAATATTTTGAAAACAATTCAATGCTTCTTCATGTCTTTTCATTTTTCCTAAAACAATTCCTTTGTAGACCATTGCGTTGGGTTTTCTTGAATCTGCAGAAATTGCTTTTTCTAATGATACTAATGCATCTTCATGCTCTTGAAGTTTGTCTAGAAGTACTCCTTTATTGAAATATGATGGTGCATATTTTGGATCTGCTTCTATTGCCTTGTCATAACACTCTGATGCTTCTTGAATATTTCCATTTTCTGCCATTGCAATTCCTCTGTTGTTTAATGCCTGTGCATCTTTGGGATTAATCTCTATTAATTTATCAAAACAAGTAATTGCATCACTGTATTTTTTGACTTGATTTAGTGCTAAACCTTTATTCAATAATGCATCTATATCTGATGCATTTTGTTTTAATATTTTATTAAATAATGAAATTGCTGCCTTAGGTTGATTTTTTTCCATCATAGACATTGCATTGTATCTAATGTCTTCTAGATTTTCTTTTGATCCAAATAATCCCATATTTTTATGAGATTACTATTGCTAATGAAAGTTTACCTTAATTTTAATTCTTTAACATTTTCTTTGGTGAATTGTGAATGATATTTTAGAAATTTTCTGAAGCTTTAATCATTTTTTTGATATCATCTTTGGAATGACTAATTGATATTGCTCCTAATTTGCCTGGCAAGAAAAATATTCCATCTTTTGAAATCATCTTGAAATGATATTTTTGTAACATGTCTGAGTCACATTTTGCAGCATCTGTGGAATTTTTAACTTCCTTAACGTTATTTTTTATAAAATGTGTCATAAACAATGATCCTCTACCTGTAACTGCAACCCTTCCGTCAAAGACCTTTTCAAGTTCTTTTCTTGCATATTCTCCTAATGAGTTAATTTTATCATATGTTGATTTTTTTGTTTTTAAATAATTTAGAGTTGCATATCCTGACACCATTGATGTTGGATTAGCTGAAAACGTGCCTCCTCCAATGTATGAACGTTCAGATTTTTTCTTATTTGTTGTATCTGCATATTCCATAATTTCTTTTTTACCACACATAATTCCTATTGCCATTCCTCCCCCAGCTATTTTTCCTAATGTTACAATGTCTGGATCTAATTTCATTGTTGGATACAAACAACCATATCTAAATCTAAAACCTGTAACAATTTCATCTAAAATAAATAATGATTTGTTTTGATGGACAAATTCTTGTATTCCTTTAAGATATTCTTTTGTTGCAGGTATGCATCCACCTCCACCTAAAACAGGTTCGATAATTACTCCTGCAAGATTTTTTGAATATTTTTTTAATATTTTTAATGATGTTTCTAAATCATTATATGGAATTGAAACAATTTTTTCATCATTAACTACTCCACTACTTTCAGATTCTTTAAATGGCCAATTAACACTTTTTAGTAAATCAGATGTATATCCGTGCCATCCTCCATCTATTTTTGCAATAATTTTTTTCCCAGTAACTGAACGTGCTAATCTAACTGCATACATTGTGGCTTCAGTACCTGATGTAACATATCGAATCTTTTCAGCAACTGGTACTGCTTTTGAAATTAATTCTGATAATTTTATTGTCTGTTCGTTTACTGTTCCATACATCCAACTTTTTTCTATTTGTTTTTTGATTGACTCTTTAACATTTTTTTGACCATGTCCTAATATCAATGACCAATGACCCATCCAATAATCTGTGTATCTGTTATTATCAACATCAACTAAATTTTTTCCTAATGATGATTTTACTGCAAATGGATATGGATCGAAAAATCGTATGTTATGTGAAACTCCATTTATGTGAAGTTTTGAAGACTTAGAAAATAATTTTGCAGAATTGGGTGTTTTTTTCTTATAATTTTTAATGTGATCCAAAATCAAATTAATCAAAAACCTTCTGGCATTTTAATCAACTTTCGTATTTTTGTTTATGATTTTAACTGGAACTCTTTTGAGGCTAATTTTGATTAAATTTTGTTGTAATTTTTACAAAATTTGCAGCGATCAGGTGTAATTTCACGCATGGTTTATATGGATTCTGTCATCATCGGCTTCTGCATACGTAAAGCAATAGGCGGCGCTCGTGATGAAGTATGGCATTATGCCACTTTGTGATTCATGGGCCTCCATTTACGCATACAAAAATGAGGATTTGATTGAAAGATCATTTCTGAGATGTGAAGATTATGTGCATCCGTCAATTCCAATTTACAAGTACAAATGTACTTCAATAATCAAGACCAAAA
>DASCQR010000105.1:0-1819 GCA_036013185.1 Candidatus Nitrosopumilus sp.
CGCACAGGCCCAAAAAATGCCACAACTGGTATGTGCCCTTTATGTCAAACAATTGGAAAAATCTTCCTTTTAGGCTCACCTGGTGAAGAAAGAGCAAAATGTGAAAAATGCCGCCAAGAATTTGAATTATAATTTAAAAATTATTTAGTCATTCAATCATTCACCCATAACTTTTTAATACAATTTTTTATTCATAATTCATTATGAGTTCAGATGCTGAAACCATTTATGAGAGAGTTGCAAAACTTGAAGATGAAATTGCACTACTTAGAAGTGAAGTCGATATATTGAAAGGAGCTTTAAGAAATAAAATTGCTCGTCATGAGATATCTATGATCAAAAAGGGTCAAGATGTTGATTCTATTATTGATTAATCATTTTTCTTCATACTTCTAATTAATTCTAAAACAAAATCTACATCTTCTGCATTAGGATTTATTTCTAAATATTTGTTCAAATATTTTAAAGCCTTTTCTGAATTTAGTAATCTTTGTTCTAAAATTCCTTTATCTCTAATATCTTCTGGAGATTCTGGTTCTATTGCTAAAGCCATATCAACACAACGTAATGCTTTATCATAAACAAATGATTGAATATATGAATTTTTTAAATTACGAACCATCCTGATAAGAATTTGTTCTGTTTTAACTTCATCCAGAAATTCTGGTTTGAATTCTAATTCTCCACCAAAATTAGCATCTAAAATTTCTTGTAAATCATCAATATCTAATAAACGACCATCATAAAATGGATCCAATATCATTTCTTCATTGTACTTTACTAGCACATGACCTGGAAATCCTACTATCTTAAGATCTAATCCTACAAATTTTGCAATTTCAACATATAGAATTGATATTGTAATTGGAAGCCCTGTTTTTTTATCTATTACCTCATTAAGAAAATTATTTTTTGGATTGTAGTAATCATCATCATCTCCACTATACCCTAAATTTTCAAAAAGATGTTCGTTTAACATTGAAATTAGATATGTTGGATTTTTAACATCACTAATTGATTCTTTTAATGACATCCCCATTCTATGAATTTTTTTAATATATTCATCAACTTGTAATTCTGGATATTCTATTAATTGTGAAAATTTAAGGCATTTTTCAATTAAATTGAAATTGGGATTTTTTACAAATGATATCCATTCTGCAACTAGTGGGTCAAATTTTTCACTCAATTATTACTAACTCAGTTTTTTTAGGTATAATTGAGGATCTTTCAATTCTTTTGTATTTGGAGGAACTTCAATCATTTTTTTGAATGTTTTTGTGCCTAACTTTTCATAAATTATTTTTGTGAAGTCTTTTCCCATACTTTTTCTTACTTGATATGATGAGAAATCAGTTCCCATGAATGTTGTAAGATAATTTTGAAAATCTTTGTCGTCTTTTAGAATATTTTCAATTGCAAAAGCTGCCATTCCTTCCATTGCTGTAAATGCTGCATGATGTTGTTGGATTGGAACTAACCATTTTTTGTATATATCTAACAGTTGAGGAATTGCTTCTCCTATTTTTGGATCTATCTCTACGTGGGTAAATGTCATTACATCAGGACCTATTTGTTCAATTAAGAAATGATCTGGATTCAAAAAGAAGAATAGGTTTGCTTTTTTTGCAAATGGAAAATCATCTGGAACAGCTTGTAATTGACAATATTCTGAAAGATTGTTAATTGTTTCAGTATCTAGTGATAAAATAATTCCTGCCAATTCTTCATTTATTTTATTTACTTCTCTTGCAGCATCCATGTTAATTTGCTGTAGATTTTCTTGTGTAGAATGAATCAATTCTTCTAGAACTGTCAT
>DASCQR010000106.1:0-6440 GCA_036013185.1 Candidatus Nitrosopumilus sp.
AAATTCCAGTCATTGCAGCGAGATTGATATCCAATCTTGGGATAGTTCCAATCATTCCAGTGTATGGTATAATTTCAATAACTTGAAGTTCTCTTATTGCATTACCTAAAAATGCAATTGACAAATATGCACCCACACCCATTGTAAGTCCAAATAATGCGCGCAATGGTAATCGTTTTCCAAGTTTTCGCATGACATAAAATAGTACTAGCAAGGTTCCCATACCTACAATAAATCCTAATATCACATACAATTCCATGTACTTAGCAAATCCAGACATTGCCTGATAGAATAGAACAGTTTCAAATCCTTCTCTGTACACTGTAAAGAATGCTAATCCAACGAATACCATCACACTACCTGTAGTAGTTGCTTGCCACACTTTCGCTTTAACAAATTCCATCCATTTTTTATGTTCAATTTTATTTAGAACCCAAAAACTGACATAAAACAAAATTGCAGTAGCTGACAACGCCGCTATGGCTTCAATTAATTCACGATTTGCTCCCGATATTTCTATAACATATGATGCAATTATCCAAGTTACTGCTGTTGCAGCAAATGCTGCAATTACTCCGTAGTACAAATATTTTTTATATTTTGTATTTCGTGATGCTTCAAGATATGTAATAATTGCACCCAAAATTAATACTGATTCTAGACCTTCTCTAAAAATTATTGCAAATGATGATGTAAATGCAATTGCAGGTGCAAGAGTACCGGTTCCACTTACAACTCTTTCAGATTCGTCCATATTTCTTTTTAATGCAATTGTAATTTCTTTAATTTCTTCATAGTCTGCTTGTTGTTTAATTAAACTTCTGAGTTCTGCAAATTGAAATTCTACTTCTAAAGTGAAATCAGGATCTATTGCTCTTAGGGGAATTTCTACAAATTCATAACTATCCAGATATGCTGTTCTTGCTGAAGTGTAGGCTTCTTGATATTCTCCATTTTGATATTGTATGAGCATTACTTGTAAGGTGTCTCTAATGAAATCAATTTCTCCTCTAA
Organism: Candidatus Nitrosopumilus sp.; assembly: GCA_036013185.1. Lineage (GTDB taxonomy): Archaea > Thermoproteota > Nitrososphaeria > Nitrososphaerales > Nitrosopumilaceae > Nitrosopumilus. Next base: position 1,015 of record DASCQR010000106.1, read on the forward strand.
CTCCTGATTTTTCATTATCAGTTGCATCTCCCATTTCTTTAAGTTCTTTGTCTAGCTTGTTTTCTAGAATAGATTTGTCTGCTTTTGTTACTATTTCTTGTGCATAATTCAAATCTGGCAATATTGTATTATCTAAGAATGATCTGATGGCCTCAGGACTTTCTTTGTATTTTATCATTTTTCGTAATTCCTCTCTCATGTCAATTTCTAATTTGTAAAGATGTTCTGCATCTACTTTTTCAATATCTGGTTCTAAATATTCAAAATTTTCAAGGTATGCTTCAATTGCTAATTCTTCAGCTAAAGCATAATCTCCATCATCTAGTGCAACAAGTAATTCTTTGTACAGTTCTCTTATGGTATCGTATAATTTTTCTTTTTCATAAACAATGGTTTCAGTTCCAGTAAAGTCTCTGTTAATCGCAGTAACCAATGTACCTACACTTGTAAATTCCCCTCTATTTTGCAATAATTCTTTTAATTCTGTTAAGAATGAATTTATTTCTAATGTTAGTCGATCATCAAAATCTGTATTTTCAAATAATATGATAACTCTGTCTAACAATTTTACTGAGACTTCGTATCTAGATTCATCGCCATCTCTAATTGCAATTTGGTATTGTTCATCAACGATTGTCAAAATCATGGCACTTGCCATTCCATAATCGGGAGAATTAATTTCATATTGTTTTAATAAATTTTTTACAGTAGCAATATTATCTAAAACTAAATTTTCATTTCCAGGTTGTATTTCATTATGCATATCTAATAATAAAAGATGAATTTCATCTGTTATCTCTGAATTTGATTCTCTTAAAGTTAATACTTGTAATGAAAATAATTCTGAATTATCTTTTGTTAATTCTTTAGCTGCTTCAAAATTTCCATTCTTTACATTCTCCTCAACTACATCTAATGACACTGAGAGTATTTCGGTAGTACTTAGTACTACAGTATCCATGTTTGTTGTCTCTGCTAATACTTCAATATTGGGTGCAATTGATGCAAACATAAGAAGTACAAAAAATACTCTGATCGAATTATTTTTTTTAGACAATTATTTTGGAATTTTTAAAAGACTATTAATGCCTTATAATTCTATAATCATAGAATAATAATATAGAATAACTGTCTTTTTACTCGTAATCATTAGAATAGGTTAAATTCAATTGATTCATAATATAACATATGAAAATTTCTAAAAAAATCTTAAAATTATTACATGAACAAATTGGCATTGAAGCAAACGCCTCAAATTATTATCTCTATGTGTCCTCATGGTGCAAAGTAAATGGATATGATGGTGCATCGTCATTTTTTAGAAATCATTCTACAGAAGAAAGGGATCATATGCTAAAAATCGTTCAGTATCTAAACGATCTTAAAATCAATAGTGTAATTCCTCAAATACAAAAACCTACTCAAAAAATGAAATCCCTGGAGCAAGCATGTAAAATTTCATTAGATAATGAAAGAAAAGTTAGCAAAGCCATTCACAAAATAATTAACATTGCACAAATTGAAAATGATCATAGAACAAATTTTTTCTTAGAATGGTTTGTTCGTGAACAAATTGAGGAGGAAGATTTGTTTGAATCCATACTTCAAAAATTCGATATCATAGGAAGAGACAAACTAGCAATTCATGAGATTGATAAAATTTTAGAAAAATTAAGTCATGAATCAGATTAATCGTTAATTAGGAAAAACAGATTCAAAAAAAAATGTTAATTTCTAAATATGTTTCAAAAAAATATAATAAGATATTAGAGTGTTCTCTAGTTTTAAAAGGGCACTAGAGAAATTATTTTATGAGTGCAAACGAAATAAAGCCTTGGGTCATTATTACAGTGTTAAAAGAGGAAATTAATCCTTCAGATATCGAAAGGATTTCTCCCCAAATACAAAATTTAGTGGACTCTTGGCAGAGTTCAGGCAATATTATGTGGTCAGGTCCATTTAACGACAATCTGACTGGAATGGCCGTTTTTGAGGCAACAAAAAAAGAAGCAGATGATTTTTTCAAGAAATATGATCAAATCTGTTCAGGAATATTAGAGTATTCTATGTACGAGTGGGATGCAATGCCTATCTTATCTGTTTTATCCAAGAAATAGGTAGGTGGCATTTTTTTATTTAACATGCATCTAAAACTATATCGAATTTTTTATTTTAAAAAAAATGAATTTAGATTATTCTTAAAAAACCAGTATAATATTTTAAAAAATTTTTATCCTTATAAAAATTTCATAGAATTTCAAACTTACAAATCAGGTGAAGTTAATGTCATGTAAACAAATTTGTCTTAACCATAAAGCAAAGAATACTGGAAAAGATAGATATTCTAATAATCAAAAGAGATGTCAAATTTGTGAGATTTTTTTACAGTGGGATGGATTGTGGTGTCCATGCTGTGGATATATGCTACGAACACATCCACGAAATAACAAATCTAGAAAAAAATCAGATTTGATGAAAGTAAGACACTGAAGGTAAACAAAAAAGAAAATAATCACATTAAATTAAGACAAATAAATGAACGAAATGGAAATCATCATACCAATTTTAATAATTTTATCAGCTAGTATAATGGTAGGAATTAGAATTTGGATAATGTTTAAAAAATGACAAGAAATTTAGAACTAGGCAAATAATAAAAAAGAAGTAAAATAGAGTAAGAAATTCAAATCAAATAATATGGAAAACGCAAAAATTTCCCTAGTGTTGGGATTTGTGATAGTAGTGGTATTATCAGTAGTTTTAGTAATTTTAAGGTAATTTAAAAAATTAAACCTATTATCTTTCAGTACATTTGTTTACTAGTCACTTGTTTTAATATTATGAGAAAAACTCTAGGAGATTATAATATTGAAAAATCATCATCGTCAGATTTAAACAATATTAATTGGTCACAAAAAAGACAAAAAGATAGTAATGGACCAAAAAAGAAAAAAAAATGCTAAAAAAACCAAAATTCCATTAGGAACTAATATTATTTATCAAAATGATAAAAATGAAAAAATAGTTACTAAAAAAATATTTAAAATAAAAAATGAACAAAAATCTGAAAAAGACAAAGAAGAAATTGTAAAAAGACACGAAAATACAACCTCGTCATTGGGTCAAGTTAAAGAAAGATCGTACAAAAGACCAGGAAGATAAATAAAAATAATGAAATAGCGTTGAAACAGTTTTAATTAATAAAAAATCAATTACAATCAAGTAAAATGTCAAGAATTAAAGAAAAATTTGATGAATTAAAAAAAAGAGATGAAAAGGCATTAATCTCATACATTATGTTAGGATTTCCAAATGAAAATGCCACAATGTCAACAATTAGAGGACTAGTGAAAGGAGGAGTAGATATAATTGAATTGGGTTTTCCATTTTCTGACCCATTAGCTGATGGGCCAGTTATTCAAAATGCAAGTAGCATTTCGCTTGAAAAAGGAACCAACATTTCAAAATTTTTTAACATAGTCAAAAAGATTAGAAAAGAAACTGAAATTCCTCTCGTACTAATGACGTATACAAATATTCTACATCGAATGGGATATGAAAAATTTATCAAAGATTCAAAAAAAGCAGGGATTGATGGGTTTATTCTTCCAGATATGTCAATTGATGAATCAAAAGACTACCTTAAAGCTGCTAAAAATAATGCAGATACAATATTTTTAATTTCACCAAATACAGCAAAAAGCAGAATAGAAAAAATAGCTAAGGCATCTACAGGATTTTTGTATCTTGTTGCAGTGTTTGGCACTACAGGAGTTAAAACAGGAATTAAAAATTACACATTAAAAGCAATTAAAAATGTGAAAAGGCAAACCAAAGGCAAAATTCCAGTTGGGATAGGTTTTGGAGTTTCCACGCCAGAAGATGTAAGAAAATATGTCAAATCAGGGGCTGATGCAGTAATTGTAGGCAGTGCCTATTTGAAATTAATTGAAAAAACAAAACCAAATGAACTAGAATCAAAAATCATGTCATTTACAAAAAGTCTCAAAAGACAGACAATTTCTCAATAATTTTTACATGCATACATTAGACAAAACATACAAAAACCAGATGTTTATTTCAATAATGTGCAGACAAAGTTCATTTTTGTTACAGGTGGAGTAATGTCAGGACTCGGTAAAGGAGTGACAACATCATCAATTGCAAAATTATTACAACTATCAGATCAAAAAGTATCATGTATCAAAATTGATCCATATCTAAATTATGATGCAGGTACAATGAATCCGGTAGCACACGGAGAAGTTTTCGTTACAGAAGATGGAGGAGAATGTGATATGGATATTGGAAACTATGAGAGATTTTTAAATCAAGATATACCAAAAGAACACAACATCACAACTGCTCAGGTTTACTCATCAGTTATTGATGCTGAACGAAAAGGAGAATATCTTGGAGCATGCGTGCAAATAATTCCTCACATTACAGATGAAATCAAAAATAGAATTAGAAACGTTGCAAAAAACGAAAAACTAGATTTCTTGATTGTTGAATGTGGAGGAACAGTGGGAGATATTGAATCACTTCCATTTTTAGAGGCATTAAGACAAATGAAAGTTGAAGAAGGTCCACAAGGAGTAATTTTTGTTCACGTTACATTAGCACCATCATTGGATGTAGTTGGAGAGCAAAAAACAAAACCTACACAACACAGTGTACAGGAATTAAGAAGAATAGGTATTCAAGCTGACTTTTTAGCAGTTAGATGCACAATGCCATTAGAAGAAAAAACAAAAAATAAGATTGCAATGTTTACTAATGTAACACCAAATGACGTGTTGTCATGTCATGACGCAAAATCAATTTTTGAAGTTCCTCAAATACTATACGATCAAGGAATTATGGATTCGATTTTTACAAAATTTGGAAAAATTGGAATGGTCAATACATCTACAAATTGGGATAAATGGAATAAAATTGCAGAAAACATGGTTGTCAATGATGATAAAAAAATAAAGATTGCAATGGTTGGAAAATATGTAACTCTTGCAGATAGTTATGTTAGTGTAAATCATGCATTAAAACATGCAGGGGCAGAGATTGGAAAATCAATAGATATTGATTGGATAGATTCGGAATCAATAGTAGATTATAATCAATTAGAAAAGTACGATGGAATTTTAGTCCCAGGTGGATTCGGTACAAGAGGGTCAGAAGGAATAATTGAAACTGCAAATTATGCGCGTGAAAAAAATATCCCATACCTTGGAATATGTTTTGGATTCCAATTAGCAGCAATTGCATTTGGAAGAAATGTAATGAATTTGAAAAATGCAAATTCTACAGAAATTAATTCAGATACAGAGAATCCCGTAGTAGATTTGCTTCCAGAACAAAAAGATGTTTCAGATATGGGAGGATCATTAAGATTAGGTGCAAACGAAGTGATAATAAAATCAAATACA
>DASCQR010000107.1:0-15954 GCA_036013185.1 Candidatus Nitrosopumilus sp.
AGAAGAAGTTTTCGCAGTACCAAATCACTGGATGTTTAACATGGGAGTCGTAGTGGCTTTCATTGGTGCACTAGCATACGTAGTCAGAGTATATGCTCGACTTGTAGAACTAGGTGCAGAGACTCCTGGTGAGAATCCACATGTTGCTGAAATGTACAAGATGGCCTTAGAAGGCAAATTGTACAGCAGAAGCATTCCATAGACACAAAAATTGTGCACTAGCACATTTTTTTTCTTATTTTGATTTAATTTTATGGAATTTAATTAAAAATCAATTTTCTAATATTTTTTTCTCTAAATTTTCTTTATGATAAGCACGTTGTTTTTTTAAATTAAGTATCTCTCGATATTTTTGTCTATATCGTTTATTTTGTTGTTTTCGTAATTCTTTATCTTCTTTTTTTAAATTGTTTAAGAATTGTAAATTCATTAGTTTAATTATTAATATGAAGAAGGGGTTGCAATACCTGTAATATATTCAACATCTGGATCTTGTGAGAATTGCTCAACAATATTCGTATCCATTTTCCCTACAACGTTAATTCCATGATCATTCGATTGATTAGGAAATCCAAATTTATTTCTTAAAACTTCTTTTTTTCTCTCAGCATCTACATTTGGTTTGTACTGAATATTTAATTCGACTCTAGGAGGAGTATCAGGTAATTTTCTCTCCAAATACATCATTCTAACAAGTAAATCTGGATCAACATTTTTTATTGTTTGATTAATAATTGAAATAAATTGATCATATTGTGCTTCAACAGTCATAAACAAATTTTTCAAATAAATTATTTATTTACTAAGAATACACTGCATGCATTTCATACATAATCAATTTTCAATGTATTGCAGTAAAGACTGATGTCATTAATAGTAAAAAAATCAAAATAACTTATGCAATCAACAGGATACATAGTAATTGGAGGAGTTGCGTTAGGTGTGCTAGCATTAGCAGGTGTAGTAGCATACGGAACTGCAAATCAACTAAATTACATACAAGATGATTCAATACCAGCTGCTGCTGCAACTCAAGGAGTATTGCCTAAAACAGGCATGCTAGGAGCTGATTTGAATAAAGAACAATGGCATGAAGACCCATTTGGTGACATCGCTGACAAAGTTAGAGCAGAAAATGGGAAATAAATTAAAAATTTAATTTATTTTTCATTTTTTATATTTAAAAACTCTGATAATTTTTTAAAAACATTGCAATGTAATCGTCTTTTTTATAAATTATTTTTTAAAACAGGATTTTATGGTCACAAATAAAATTCCAAAATTTCAATGGGGTAGAAATGATGGAGAAGTAATAGGGCATGGAAAAGATGAATGGGGTAAATTAAAGGACATGGAAAAAACAAACATAATTGAAGTATATGATCTGAAATGGAATACAGATAAAGAAAACAAATGCCTAACATGTGGTAAAGATTTTGAATTTATTGGTAGTAGATTTTGTTCCAAAAATTGTTATGAAAATTATTTTTTTCCAAAATTTACTTAATTTTTTTGTAAATGCATATGATATTGTTCCTTTCCTTTTCTACTTCTAGGAAGACATCTTAACTGACTATTACAACAGGGACATAAAATATTGTCAAATTCAATGAAAATTTCACAATAATTACATCTTTTTTGTCCCATAGCATATCTGCCTACCCCATTAGGTTTGAGTGCTTTATACTCCTTACATTTACCCATACAATAAGTCATAAAATTTAGAAAAAAAATATTGGAAATAAAAAGTATGATTGCACTGCACTAAAAATGAAAAAGAATGTTGAATAATCATAATTAAGAATGAATAAAAGTCCAATTTGGTCCAAATTAGTCAGGGGCCGGTGGTTTAGGGGTATAATGCTTCGTTCGCAACGAAGGCGTCGAGGGTTCGATTCCCTCCCGGTCCACTAATCCAGAAACTATTATACATAAATAAAAAAATACCATGATCATGGAAGTTTTTGACGGTAAAAAAGCAGCACAAGATTATATGTCAAAACATACATTAGCATTTTCTACTCCAGAATTAACTTTAATGAGATTTGCATTTTGGATGGGAGATACAGTACCAGATCCAGATGATGATGAAAAAGGAATACCAAGAATGATGACGTATTTGATAGAACAAGATTTTGAACCAGTATTAATTGATGATGAAACATATGTTCCATCAGGAGCAGTAAGAAGTTCTGCAAGTGTAGGAAATGCATTTAGTGAATCAAAAACAGACGGAAAATTCTGTTCAGAATGTGGTAATAATCTTTCAATGACAGCAAAGTTTTGTCCTGAATGTGGTACAACACAAGAATAAAGAAATAATATTTTTAATTTTATGCTTTAGATCCACACTTTGTGCAGAATTTTGAATTTGGTCTTAACTCAGCACCACATGAAGAACATCCATTTGCAGATTGTTGTTGTGGTGCTGTTTTTCTTGGCATTAGAGCTGGATCAGGTGACGGTAAAGTTCCAGCGGTTGCAAATGCTTCTTGTGCAGATACAATTCCGGGTGGACCTCCACCTGGACCTCCACCACCTACAGGATTTTGCGGAGTTCCTCTTGGCGGTTGAGCCATTCCTCCAGCCATCATTCCAGGTTGACCCATTCCAGGCATTAACCCAGGAGATTGTGTATTAGCAGAACCAGAACTTTGTGATTTCCTTAATTCAAAAATTACTTTGATAGCTAAAAATTCCAATGCAGAGTATGCTACTGTGTAATCACCTAATTTTTGAAAAAATTCTTTATCACTAATTTGTCCTTTTTTGTACATATTGTTAGTATCTAAAAATGATTCATAGTATCCTTGTGATTCATCAAATAGTTTTTCTAATTTTTCAAAAAGTAATCCAAGTGTATCTACTTCACCATATGACATAGTCCTTCTCAATTTTTGGAATATTAATTACTTTAGGATGAAAAATAAGAAAAAATGTATTTTGAGGATATATCTATGCAAGTGCTCTATCAATCATGCTTTGGTATGATTCTTTAGAAGCTGCACCTACTTGTTGACTAACAATTTCACCTTTGTTTAGCAGAATTAATGTCGGAATACTAAAGACATTGTATTTTGAAGCTAACTCATTGGCCTCATCAACATTAACTTTGACAAATTTTACTTTGCCATCATAGTCATTTGCTAGTTCTTCAACTACTGGACCTACCATTCTACATGGACCACACCATTCGGCCCAAAAGTCAACAAATACAGGGATGTCAGAATTTATGACATCTACTTCCCAAGATTTTGCATCTGAAATTTGAGTAATTCCCATTATAATTTGAATTTCTTTAACATACCTAAAAACGTTCACCAAATTCTAAATCTGTATTTTTTAAAATTAGATCAAATTTCATATATACTTAAATGACGTTTTAATAAAATTGTACTATGAGTTCAGAACTTAGGTTAAAAAAATTAAGAGGTTCTGGTGGATATGTAATGGCCTCAGTTTCAGATGAACAACAAGTAAAAGGGAATTTAGGTGGTCCAGATTTATTTTTAGCACCAATTGGTAGATTGGATGCAGGTAAAATTACTAAACATTTTTGCAATACATGTGAAAAAGAATTTGAAGGCCCACCAAAAATAGAATTTGAAAATCCAAATGAGGAAGTAGCAGAAAATTTATTTTTAGCAGAAAGAGGTCAGTATATTTGTAATTCATGTAATGCCTCGATCGCAGAATATAGAGAATTTAAAAAATCGAATGAAGAAATGAATATTGGAAATGCAAAACCATTGAATGATAGTGTTGCAGCAGCACCTACAGTTGAAGTTGCAGCAGCACCTACAGTTGAAGTAACACAACCAGGTTCGGCTGCATCAGTTAGTTCAATTGAAGGAAGAACAGTAATAGATGAAAATGCAAATAAAGTTGGAATTGCAAAACAAGTTGGAATTGATGCTAATACACAATCAATGGTTTTGGTAATTACGAAAAATGATGGAGCTGAAGGAAGCATTCCTTGGACTAGCATCAAAAAGGTTGGAGAAGTTGTTTTACTGGGAAAACCTGAAGTTGCTACTGAACCAGGAAAATGTTCTGGATGTGGATTTGTAAACAAAGATGGTTCTAAATTCTGTGAAGAATGTGGAACAAAAATGTAATAATTTACAATTTAATGAATATCACTAAGGAAATAATGTAATTGGCAAAAAGATCTATCTCAAAAGGCGTAATCAAAGATATTGTGATTGTGGCAGTTGCTGTTTTATTAATTTGGATTGGCTTACAAGCAGCATTTGGAACTCAAAATCCTTTTTATGTTGTTGCAAGTGGAAGTATGATTCCAGTTTTACAAGTCTATGATATAATAATTATTCAGGGACATGAACCATTTGAGGAAGTTCAAGTGGGAGATATCATTGTATTTGATAGACCATCAGATCATAACAGAGTAATTGTTCATAGAGTTGAATCAATTCTAAATGAGGATCCTAAAACAGTTAGAACACAAGGAGATGCAAATCCAAGTTGGATTAGAGGTACAGATTATCCAATAACAGAAGAAGAGTATATTGGAAAAGTTGCATACATAATTCCACAAGTAGGTTACATAACACAAATTTTGAAACCACCGATGAATTATATCATAATTGCAATTGTTATTGGAATTATGATAATTAAGCAATTTACAAACAAGAAAAAAGATGTTGAGGATGTAATAAGTAAAGAAACATTGAAAGAATTATCAGACATTGGAAAAAGTGAAGTGGATAAAGAATATTCTGAAGATGTAAAAATATCAGAGATCACTGAAAATAAAGAAAATGATTTTGAAAAATCAAAGGAAGATAAAGAAAATGATTAATAAATTAAAAATTTCAATTATAGAACAGAATCTTTTGTTTTGAAAACACGTTTAAAGTAATCAGATAATTCTGATGGTTCTTCAATATCACTTGTAATACCAGCTAGATTCTTTGCTAAATTCTTCTTGTATCCAACTTGCATTTGACGTTGAATTTGGATTCTTTGAGCCTGTGGTGAACCAGCACCATGCATAGATTCTGTGAGATATCCAACTGCATTTCTACCAAGAGTCATATTTTCAATTAATCTTAAAATTCTCATTCTATTTTCTACATCTACACCTTTTCTTGCTGCAAGATATTTTTTTAACATTGGACCTGCTTCTGGGTGTCTAAAATCTTGCTCAGATGGCAATGTAACCATTAATCCACCTGCAATATCTTGTGCAAGTCTACTAATTTCATATGGGAATCTAGTTACATTGTGTTTACATACTTGTGCTAACATGTCATCATTAAGAAATACACCAGATTTCATTTTTTGTCCTTGATGTGATGATGCAATACCTGCTGCAAAAATTGTTTCATTTAGATGAGTCATTTCAATAATTTTGTCTTTAATATGAGAAACTTTTGGTACACCATTATAATCCGCAATTGTTGCAGCTGCACCAATCAATACATCACCTAATCCAGTTTTACAAACATAGCTGCGTCTATGATAACAAGTGAAACGTTCAACTAACATTGATGCAAATTCAAATTCTCCATTCATGAAAACTTTTTCCCACGGAATAAACACTCTATCTAAAACTATCAAAGCCTCTTGTCCTCCAAATTTTGCATTCCCAACATCAATGTCACCTTCTTCCATACTTCGAGTGTCACAAGATTGTCTACCGTAAATGTAAGTAATTCCTTCTGCATCTGCTGGAACTGCGCCTACGATTGCCCAATCTTTATCATTTTCAGTTAATCTAATTGTTGGCATTAATATTATCCAATGAGAGTTAATGCACCCTGTTTGATGTGCTTTAGCACCAGAAACATAGACACCTTTTTCATCACTATCAACAATTCTAGTGAACAAATCAGGATCTTCTTGCTCAGATGGTCCTTTACTTCTATCACCTTTAGGATCAGTCATTGCACCTCCAATTACAAGATTTTCTTTTTGAACCATTTTGACAAATTCTAAAAATCTTTTATGATAATCAGTTCCATGTTTTTCATCAATTTCAAATGTTGTAGAATGTAAAGAATTCATAGCATCCATTCCAACACATCTTTGAAAACATGTACCAGTATTTTGTCCCAATTTTCTTTGCATTTTATTTTGTAAGACTAAATCTTCTGCACTTTCTGCAATATGTAAAAATCTATTAATTTTCAATCCAGTGATTGATGAATTTGCTGAAGCAAGAGCTTCTTCACGTACTGCTAAATCATAAGTTTCAGCAACTGCATTAATTGATGGTCTAATAACAGGATGATCTACAGGTTCTTTTACTAACTCTCCAAAAAGATATACTTTGAGATTTCTATTTCTAAGACTTTCAATATATTCATCACCAGAAATAATTGCTTTTCCATTACCGACCATGAATCAACTAAGTCTAAGTTCTATAAATAGTGTAAATTTGTTAGCGAAAAATTTTACGAATAAATATTATTACAAACCAATTCTAACATCTAAAATTTTACAACCTTTTCCTTTTTCCATAACAAGAACGGGATTCATATCTAATTCTTTGATCTCTTTAAAATCAGAAACTAATTGAGAGAGTCGCTGAATACATTCAGATAGTTTTGCAATATCAGATGGTTTTTCTCCTCTAACACCTTGAAGAAGTTTTTGTGTTTTTATTGAGGCGATCATATCATCAGACTCTTTATCAGTAACAGGTGCAAGTTTGAATGTAACATCTTTTAGTACTTCAACATAGATTCCGCCCATTCCTAACATGATTACAGGACCAAATCCAGGCTCTAATTTTGACCCAATGATTAATTCTTTACCTCCTTTCACCATCTCTACAATCAAAACTCCTTTTATCTCGGCTTTTTTATCATATTTTTTTGCATTTTTGATAATAGTTTTGAATGCAATCTTTACTTCAGTATCATTAGTTAAATTCACTTTAACACCACCGGCATCAGATTTATGAATTATTTGTGGTGATGCAATTTTCATTACAACAGGATAACCAATTTTCTTTGCAGTTTTTACAGCTTCTGCTTCATTTGTAGCAAGTGAACTTTTAGGAAGTGGTAAACCATATGCTTTGAGAACTTCTTGTCCCTCTTCTTCTAATAGATTAGGTCTTTTTTCATTTTTAACTTTATCAAAAATTTTCTGTGCTTTTGTTTTGTTTACTTTGAATTTAGTAATTTTTCCATTTGAAGATTTAACCCAATTTCTAAACCTAATCATTGCTGCAAGAGTTCTGATTGCACCTTCAGCATATGTATAGTATGGAACATTACCCTTTGCTAAAATTTCTCTATTGGTAATTCCTTCATCTAATCCCATTAAACTAGCAAGCATTGTTTTTTTGTATTTTTTTGACATACTAACAATTACTTTTGCAAGTTCATCATAATCCAAAGTTCCAGAAGGAGTACACATTGAAATCACTGAACCGACTTTTGGATGAGCAAGCACTCGATCTAGAACATTATTGAATCTATTAAAATCAGCATCACCTACAATGTCAACAGGATTTCTAGAACTTCCCCAAGGCGGAATAACAGCATCAATTTTTTTTCTAACACTTGTTATATCAGCCATTTTGATATTCATTTTTGAACATGCATCAGTTGAGATAATTGCAGGACCACCTGCATTTGATACAATCACTAAATCGCCTGCTATTGGTAATGGTTGTTTAGAAAATGCTGTAGCATAATCAAATAGTTCTTCCATAGTATCAACTCTAATTGCACCAGATTGTTTTAGTAATGCATCATAGATTTCATCAGATCCCATTAATGCACCAGTATGAGACATTGCAGCCTTTGCACCTTCAGGACTACGACCAGATTTAAGAACAAGTACAGGTTTTTTGAGTTTTTTAGTAATATTTTTACAAACTTTAAGAAATTCTTGTCCGTCTCCCATATCTTCAAGATACATCACAATGACTTCAGTTTGTTTATGATTTGCAAGAATTTTTAGTATATCGACTTCACTCATTGCAGCTTTATTTCCAAGACTTACAACTGCAGAAAAACCAATTCCTTGTGCACTCGCATCTTCAACTAGCGCTGCACAAATTGCACCACTTTGGGAAACAAGTGCAATCTTTCCTGATTTTGGAGTAATTTTAAGAAATGTAGAATTCATCATTGTTTTTGGATCGAGATTCATCACACCAAGACAATTTGGTCCAATAATTTGGATTTTGTATTTTTTAGCTATATCTTTAATTTCTTGTTCACGTTTTGCACCTTCTTCATCAACTTCTTTAAAACCAGCTGTAATGATGATTACGCCTTTGATTTTCTTCTTACCACATTCTTTTAAAACTGGCGCAACTAGAGTATTTTTAATTACAATAACTGCAAGATCAATTGATTTCGGAACATCTAAAACAGATTTGTATGCTTTTTTTGAAAAAACTTCATCCCTTGATGGACTAATTGGATAAACAACTCCTGTAAACCCATTCATGATATTTGATGTAATTGTAGCACCAACACTACCAGATTTATCTGAAGCACCAATTACTGCAATAGATTTTGGTGATAAGAAAACAGATTCTGTCATGATAAAATGAATTTAAGAATTTGTATAATAAAGTTATTCATAAAAATTTCTGATCTCTAATTCTAACTCCCTAACATCTTACCTGCAAGATTTTCTTTTCTGGGAATCCAAACTATAGATAGATTAGAAAATTTTCCAATAATTAGCCATGATTCTCGAGCTAGATCACGTAGTTTTTCATTATTTATCGCAAATTCATGATTTAATTGATTTACAGTATTTTTAGAATCACTGTAAATAATAATTTCATCATCAGTATCTACAAATTTCTGTAATGCAGAAATGATTGCTAAATATTCAGCTTGATTATTTGTAATTTCAGATTTTTTTTCATAAAATGATTCTCCAGTTTCCTTTACAAAAAATCCAAACCCACCATTTGAACCACCAGAACCATCAACATAAACACTAATTTTCAATTTATACTGCCTATAGTCAAAATAGAAAGTATAAAAAAGATAATGAAGCAATGTGAAATGAATTAAGAATTGATGTTAAATTATGATGCTCCGTTGTATAGACCTCCATCAGAAGCAAGATCACTAATTTTTCAAGTTACATTAGGTTGTTCATTTAATGAATGTTCATTTTGTGATATGTATAGATCAAAAGAATATTCTGAAAGATCATGGAATGATGTTAAAGCTGAAATCGATATGATGGCAAAATATGTTCCAGATACACGAAGAATATTTCTTGCAGATGGAGATGCATTGAATTTGGATTCTGAATATATGATAAAAATTCTAAAATACATTAGGGAAAAATTTGCAAATATTGAAAGAATATCATGTTATGCAATGCCCATGAATATTTTGAAAAAAACACCTGAAGAATTAAAGAAGATGAATGATGCAGGATTAGACATGTTCTATCTAGGAATTGAAAGTGGTTCAAATATTGTTTTAAAAAAAGTAACTAAAGGTGCAGTTGCAAAAACAATCATCAAATCAGTTAACAAAGCAAAAGAAGCAGGTTACATTATGTCATGTATGGTAATTTTAGGTTTAGGTGGTAAAAAATATTCAAAAGATCACATCAAGGGTACTGCAGAAGTAATTAGTGCATGCTCACCCCATTATGTTGGTGCATTAACACTTTATTTAGAAAATGGAATCAAACAAGAATTTATCGATAAATATGAAGGTGAATTTGTTAAGATAAATGATGACGAGGGATTAGAAGAACTCTATGAATTAGTTAATCAAATTAATACAAAAGAAGAAATTGTATTTAGAGTAAATCATGGTTCAAATGCGTATACTGTAAAAGGTACATTCCCCCAAGATAAACAAGAAATGTTAGAAAAAGTTGAATGGATGAAAGACCATCCAGAAATTGTGCGTCCTCAAGGTATCAGAGGATTTTAAATTATAAATTCTCAATTACAGATTTTAGATTTTCAGGTAAATCAGGTAATTCTGTATGACTTTCATTATTTTGAAGAACTTCAGGACCTATTCTCCTTACTATCTGTGTTGCAATTAAAGTATCGATATTTCTTTGAATATCTTTTTCACTCATTACAGTTTTTAATTTTTTGAAAACAATTTCTTCATTTTCATATTTTTTAATTCCATATTGAACGAGCAAAGTTTTTTCAGTAGATGTAAATTCATTCATAGATATTCTCAAAGATTAAGGGCTAAGAATCTTTTGTAATTAAAAAATGATTAAAATATGATATGTTTTAAATAAAATTAAATGCAAACGAAAATCCAATTAATTTCAAATGTCTTAACAATGAGAAGATATGCCATGATAGGAATAGTTAGTGGTATTGGATTGGGAATAATTTATTATTATTTAACAATGTCAATGTTGCCTACTCATTTTGATGCAGTAATTAAATTAATGCCACATTATCTTTTAACAACAATTGGATTAACAATAGTTATTTCAACTTTAGCTGGAATTAATTTTGCAATGATGGCATTTAAAATGAATCAAACAAAAAAAATGAATTCAGTAAAAACAAATTCATCAACAATTTTTGGAGGAGTTTTTGCAGCATTTACCCCAGGTTGTCCAGCATGCACTGCTCCATTAGCAGTAATTTTAGGAGCTGTTGGAGGATTATCATTATTTCCAATGCAAGGATTAGAATTAAAATTTATTTCAGTAGGTGTATTGATATTTTCAATATATTGGATTACAAGAGGATTACAAAGTAAAAGCTGTTGTAAAATAGGATGAATATTTTATAAGAAAATTATTACTTTCGTTTAATTTGAAAAATTTTATAGCCATATTTTTTATTTATTTCAGTTTCAGACAATTGTGAAATGTCGTATTCTGAAAAATTTTTGAAAGCATGAAACAAATTATTATCAATAATTAGACCATTTTCAGGACAAAGCGAATTAATTTTAAAGCATCTATTTACAGTAGGGCCAAAAATATCACTTATTGTAGAAGTAGTACTTTGAGCTACTTTTACTGAACCATAACTAATACTAATTTTATAATTTAATTCGGGCATTTTTTCTTTTTTTAGTTCGTTTGTTAAATCATCATGTGATTCAATCATATTCAAGCAACACTCTACAATATTTTTTAACACTTTACTATCATATAGATCCACATTTGGAAATCTAAACATCAAAGCATCACCAATATTTTTTACTACTTGTCCATTATAATTTTGAACAATTTTAGCCATAAAATTTAGAAAAATTTCGTACAATTTAGTGACTTCATGATCAGCTAATTTAGCAGAAATTTTTGTTGAATCTTTCATATCAATTACACAAACACAATCATTCTGTGTATGTTGAGAAAATTTTAGAAGAATATCTTCCTGTTGTTTAATTACTTCTTCCTTTTGTTTAATTGTAATTTCTGCCTCTTGGAGTTTTTTTGCCATGTGATCAAATGATTCAGAAAGATTACCAATCTCATCACGAGATTTGATATTTGTCCTGACATTAAAGTCTCCACGAGAAATTTGATATGTTGCTTCACTAAGTTTTGTTATAGGTTCAGAAAGACGTTTTGATAAAAAATATGTTAAAACACTTAATCCAATCATTAAAGAAACTCCAATGATAATGATGTTTTCTTGTAATTGAAAAATTGAGATATTATCAAAATTTAGAAATATCACAGTAGTAATTGAAATAGAAATTAGAGTTGAGGATAAAACTAATACCAATAATTTTTTTTGTAAACTAAAAAAAGTGAAAGAGGACATACTAATTGTTTTAAATAATTATTATTTATAGGGTTGACGCTATTCTCATAATTTTTTATTTATAAAAAATAAAAATGGGCCCACGGTGATTTGAACACCGGATCTTCGCCGTGTAAGGGCGACGTCATAACCGAGCTAGACTATGAGCCCACTGAAACCTAGCTCGTTGAAATCCATTTAAACTTTGAGAAAAGGAAAGATCTAGAAGTTTGATTAAAAATAATGAAAAATATGAATTTCAAAGATTTTTTCCAGACCAATTGAATTCAATCAAAACAAAATTAGTAAAGCAGAGATTATCAAAAAATTAATCAAATTGGAATCAAATAGTTAATAGATAGCAATTTGGCTTTAACACAGTACTATGACTAATCTAGTAATTGCAAAATTTGGAGGAAGTGCAATTGGTTCAGACGGTGAATCAATACCACAAATTATTGAGAGAATTAATAATTTGAAAACAAATTCTAAAGTGATAACTGTATTTTCAGCACCACTGACCATACATGATGGGAAAAAACGATCATTAACAGATGTTATGTTGGAACAAGGTAAAAATGCTGAAAATGGGATTAAGCCAACATTGGAAATTGTAAAAGCATGTTATGAAAGAATTATTCGATTAGTTAATGAAGAAAATAAAGAAAATTGTCAAAATGTAATTAATACATATTTAGAAAAATCACAAAAAGCACTTGAAAATGCATTTGAAAGTAAAGAATTTGCAGATGAAATCAGATCAAGAGCATTAGCATTTTCAGGAGAAATTTTGATGTCACATGTTATGAACCACATTTTACGAAGTAATAAAATCAAAACTGATGCTGTAGAATTTGATGATTGGCCAATAATTACTGATGATAATATAGAATCTACAAATTTTTTGAGATCTGAATCAATTGAACGAATGAAAAAAATTGAAGAATTAGTTGAAGATAATCAAGTTGTTACAATTGGTGGATTTATAGGAAAAACAGTAGACAATATTACTACAACTTTTGAACGTGGAGGCTCAGATAGAACAGCAGCAGACCTAGGAATATTATTTCATAAAAAATATGATACCAATATAGATTTTGAAAAAGATAGTTCGGTAGTATCAGCTGATCCAAAGATTGTGGAATTAGGATTGAGAGATGTTGTTCAATTATCATATAATGAAGCTAGGTTAGCAGGAATGTTTGGAATGAAAATTTTAGATCCAATTGCAATAAAAGAAATTGTAGAGCACGGGGTAGATATGCCAATTAAAGTTACAAATATAAAAAATCCTGAAAAGATTACTACGATTAAAAGAAGTTTAGATGAACAAAAAGGTCATCCAATTAAAATTGTTACAGGAAAAGAGAATTGTGCGATATTTAGAATAGAAACAAATTCTATACAAAAATTACTCACATCTTTAGAAAAAGACAAACGATATAGTGAATTTATAATTTTATCACCATTTACAAAAGATGGAGTTGAATTATCAAGAATATTATTTTTAGATGGAGATTATGTTCGAAGAAATGAAAAATACCTGTTAGGTTTTGATTCACTTGCTACAATTACATACAATCGAGGGGTAATTACATTAATTGGGGATGAAATGTGGAGAGTTCAACAAGTTGCATCAAGAACTAGTGCAAAAATTGGTGAATCAGGATTAAATATTTTGAATATGGACGCACAAGAAGAGACATCAAGAATAATTATTGTTGTAGAGGATGCAGAAGAAAATATTCGAAAAGCCATCAAGGCAGTACATGAAGAAATATCAAAAATAAATTTTATTTAGTGAAATTATGGCGTTACAGGTTTTCACCAGTAAACGCCATGAAGGGTTTGTTCTTGGACTCTTTATCTAGATTTAGTCCGGCGTTACCCACAACACGCTAAATTAATTAGGATTTTTTAGTATATAATCCTAATCTATATAGATCAAATACGTTCAGCCGTATACCAACAAGCAATGCCAATTCCGATTAATGCATACCATTTGAAATTATTTTTATGAACGAAAACATTTGGTGATGCTAATTCACCATCTTGATAATTTGACATACGAATTTTCCGCATTTGAAATGCCTGACCAATCAAGCCTACAGTTAGAAAAATTATTCCTATAACTCCCAATGTCCACTCCATACTATACGATATAGCTTATCTGATATGTATTTTCCAGATTTTAGGATAATGCTAAAAATAACTCTTTAAATTACGATGAATTTTTTCTTCTCCTATGATAGAAACAGGCAAAATATGGATGAATGGAAAATTGATTCCTTTCAAAGATGCCAAAGTCCATGTGTTGACTCATGCATTACATTATTCGACATCAGTTTTTGAGGGAATAAGATGTTATGATACCCCTAATGGTTCAGCAATATTCAGATTACCAGAACATGTTGAAAGACTCTTCAAATCTGCAAAATTATATTCAATGAAAATGCAATTTACACAAAAAGAAATTTCAGATGCAATTTTAAAAACAATTAAAGCTAGTGGACTCAAAGAAGCTTACATCAGACCATTAGCATATTACGGTTATGGAACAATGGGATTAACACCAACTACAAACAAAGTGGATATGTCAATTTCATGTTGGGAGTGGAAGATGGGGGAATCAAAAGCCGGTAAATTTTCTGGAGCAAAGTGTAAAGTTTCTAGTTGGATAAAAATTGATTCAAGATCCCAACCAATGCAAGCAAAAGCTGCATCAAATTATGCAAATGCAGCTTTAGCAAGAATGGAGGCATTAGATAATGGATACGATGAAGCAATTATGTTAAACTCACAAGGAAAAGTTGCAGAAGGTAGTGCAGAGAATATATTCATAATTAAAGATGATGTTATTCAAACACCACCATTATCAGCAGGAGGATTAGAAGGAATAACAAGAGATAGCATCATACAGATTATTGAAGAGAATAATGGATTTGTAATTGAACGCGATTTAGAAAGAGATGATCTCTATAATGCAGATGAAATTTTTATGACAGGTACTGCTGCAGAAGTAAAGTCAGTTACACAAATTGATAAAGTCAAAATTGGAACTGGAAAAATGGGAAATATTACAAAAGCATTACAAAAATCATTTACAGATGTAGTTAAAGGTAAAGATGAGAGATTCTTACCATGGTTGACATTTATCTGATTTCAAATAACTTTTTTACCATTAAAAAATACAAAAATTATGGATTTATGTGCTACAGGTGATACACCTGAAATTTGTTGGTTTTGTAGAAAAGGACGTCACGAAGATTGTATGAAAAATATTCCAACGAAAGGCAAGTCTGATGGACCACATGATTGCACTTTTGATACACAATTAATTCCATGTAAATGTCAACACTTGGAAAAATAAGTAATAACAAATACCAGTTTAAGAAAAAAACCACATGCAATACAATGAAGAATTTTGGAATAAGTATGCAGATGAAAATGAATCAAGATACAGCGAAGAATTTTCAAAATATGTTAAAGATTTAGTTAGTGCCTTACCAGGTGTTCAGAGTATTTTAGAAATAGGTTGTGGGACAGGAATTGATTTAAGATTATTTTCAAAACCATTTCAAGTACATGGAATTGATCTTAATGAACATGCATTAGAAATTGCCAAAGAAAAAATAACAAGTGTGAATTTTCAAAAAGGCAATATTACTAAATTGCCATTTGAAAATTCTTCATTAGATTTTGTATTTACACACGGATTAATGAATTATCTTGAAGATGATATCTTAGAAAAAGGTATTTCAGAGATGTTTAGAGTATCAAAAAAATGGATTATGCATTGTGAGAAATATGAAAAAACTGAAAAACAAATTGATGAAAATCATAAATTCCGAAAAATGGGAGAGAGATGGTCAAATTATAAAATAAAAAATGTCAGTGATGTAGACTTGCATAAAGATTATGGACAAGAGCAAACAAGATTTACATTATTAAAAAAACTATAATTTTTACTAAAAATGAAATTATAAAAAGCGGGTCTAGAGGGATTCGGACCCTCGACAACCGGATTAAGAGTCCGGTGCGCTACCTGGCTGCGCCATAAACCCATACTGGAAAAAAAAGCCTAGAGTCGTTATTAATCTTAAGGTCTTAAAATAAATGAAAATTTAGTTTTGTGCTTTAGCTTCGATTTCACTGTATTTTTCTAAAATTGCTGTAAGTGCAGTTGAAACTGGAACATTGTTCATCTTCTTCTTTTCTGCAAGAAGTTTTTGATATGCATCTAGTGTAAT
>DASCQR010000108.1:0-1666 GCA_036013185.1 Candidatus Nitrosopumilus sp.
ATCAAATTAAAAGAAAAAGAGAGAGACACGTATACTCAAAAAAGAAGAGAATTTGAGGAAAAAGTACAAAAAACACGAAATGCAGAGTCAACACTCAGAGCACATTCAATCAATACTAAAGAAGAATTATTAGGAATTCAAAAGGAAACAAAAATTCAAAAGGAAAAATTATCATTAACAAATAATAATGATTTAAAAGAAATATCACAAATAGACAATCAAGCAAAATTAATTTTTGAAAATATTTTGAAATTAGAATTAGAAACAAAAGGGTTTAAAGAAGAAGAATTTTTGAATCTTAAAAAAATAATAATGGAAAAGCAATCAGAATTATCTCAAATTAATCAAGAAACAGGAAGAATGTTAGAGAAAATAGATTTAGCTAAAAAAGAAGTGGATGAAATTAAAAAAATAATTTCAGAATTAAAAATTGTCAGAAAATATATTTTGAAATTAGAAAAAATTGAAGAAAATATCTTTAATAAAAAAGGTTCAGTTGCCACAAGTTTAAGATCATGGGCACTAAATTCAATTTCTCTAAAAGCTTCAGAATATTTATCATCTCTAAATACAAAAATTCAAAGAGTATCATTATCAGAGAAAGACATTATGTGTTATTCAAACACAGAAACATTAGATCTAAAATCACTTAGTGGGGGAGAATCAGTAAGCATAGCATTAGCTTTAAGGTTAGGAATGGCGAGTTTACTAGGCTCATCAAATCTAAATTTAATGATACTAGATGAACCTACAACACATCTAGATGCTGAAAGGAAAAAATTACTAGTAGGAATATTATCTCAATTATCAGAAATTTCAAACTTACAATCACCAATGCAATTTTTAATCATCACTCATGATGAGGAGATATTTGAGGATTCAAATGTTGGACAAATTTACAAGTTTGAATCTAGCGGAGAAGGTACTAAAGTAACTCCACTTCGTTAGATAATTTTACTTGTTCCAACATGAATTTCAGAAATTTAGATAATGATTTCTTGCCCTCATATTTCAAATTCCATTCCCTTACAAGTTGATCATAAAACTCCCATTCAGATTCATCTTTTTTAAGATGAGGTATCATCATTTCTTTAAATTCAAGGATGTCCCAATCAGTAGGGCACATAATATCACTCATTTGAGATAATTTACCATTTTTCATTTCAAATGGATATGATTTGCATACACCTGGTTTGAAATCATTAACGGTACATCTAAAAACAGTATCAGTTTTTTCAAGAAATTCACATGCACCATTTTTTTGTTTTAAAGCAAGATCAACTAAACCTTCCTCCACTTTTATTCCCAATGAATAGTCTTTTGCACCAATTAATTCTAAAAAAGTTTCAGGTTTACATTTCAAACCATTTGAAAGTCGATAAACATCATGTGCATTAACAAAAATGGTATATTCCTTACAACAATCAGTGTGACAATCAACACAAGGAAATTTTGGAAGTTTTTGATTAGTAGATGACATGAATTATAAAATAAATTTCAAATTTGAAGTGTAAAAATTACTCTACAATAATTGTTCCTTGCATCCAAGTATGTAAAAGACAATAGTATGGAATTTCACCAGTATTTTCTGGAATCCATTTAAAAGAGTCATCTGCACTCATAATACCAGTATCAAATTCTCCACTAGGTGAAGGAGTAAATCCAT
>DASCQR010000109.1:0-4382 GCA_036013185.1 Candidatus Nitrosopumilus sp.
TTTTGAAAAAAATGAAAAATTTCTGGCAATGAGAAATACAAAGTAAGGTTTTTAGATATTTTATAATAAATAATTTTATGAATAAAAAGATCATAATTCCAATATCCATAACAATTATAATTATAGTAATTACTTTTGGTTTAACACAAAATGAAATAACCCAAGAACAAACATCAATACAAATTGAAAGAAATACTGAGATTGGAGCCATGTTAGAAAAAATAGAAGATGATAAGATAAAAAATGAAAGTTTAGATAAACCATATTCTCCACAAGAACGAAAATGGATTCAATCAGGACCATTTCAAATAGATAGAAGTGAATATATTTTAGGGGAGAAAATTTTTGTAAACATAATAAATTTACCTAAAAATTCAAAAGGAGAAATGATATTTACTAGAATCATTGACAGTACATCTATTTTTGAATACAAAAAAATTCCTTTTGATGGTTCAAAACCACAACAAAATTTTTATCTTTCAATAGATCTGTTTGATAAAAGAAAAATTTGCACAGTAGATCAGATTATTGGTGATTGGGAACTTAGATTTGTCGGTGAGAATGGGGAATTTAATAAAATAGATTTTAAAATTCTTGATAAAATAATGCCAGGAGAAAAAGAAAGATATGAACCTGTATGCTAAGTTATTTTAATTCGTGATGAAAACAAACTTTTTCGCCAGTATGACATGCTGGACCAGATGGTTCAACAAGATAAATAATTGCATCAAAATCGCAATCAACTAAAATTTCCTTAATTTTTTGAGTGTTACCAGATTCTTCACCTTTCATCCAAAGCTTATTTCTAGAACGACTCCAAAACCAAGAATTACCAGTTTTTTTGGCCAGTTCTAAAGATTCTTTATTTGTATAAGCAAGCGTAAGAACGTCTTTTGTATTGGCATCTTGTACAATTACGGGTACAAGACCACCGCTTTTTTCAAAATCAATTTCGTCGATGGATTTGTTCATAATTATTATCTACAAATTATACATTATAATCTTACAGATATTTTTTTCTCTTTAAGAAAAGATTTCACACCTTTAACTCCATGAGTAGCATAATGAAAGATAGAAGCAGCGAGTGCTGCATCAACATTGGATTTCTCAAAAATTTCTACCATATCATCAGGCTTTCCACATCCACCAGATGCAATTACAGGAATAGATGCATTATTTACGATTGATTTTGTTAATAAAATATCATATCCATTTTTTGTTCCATCTGCATCAATACTAGTTAGTAAAATTTCTCCAGCACCAAATTTTTCTGCTTCTTGTGCCCAAGTAATTGCATCAATTCCAGTACCTTCTTTTCCACCAAAAATAAAAACTTCAAACCAAAATGATTTGTCATTTTCAGAAAAAATATTTACGTTTTCTTTAATTTCATAATTTCTTTTAGCATCAATTGCCACAACAACACATTGTCTTCCAAATAATGTCATTAATTCAGTTACAAGAGTAGGATTTTTTATTGCACTTGTGTTAATTCCAACTTTATCAGCACCATTTAACAAAATATTTCTTGCATCATCAATTGATTTAACACCACCACCTACAGTAAACGGAATATTAATCACAGAAGCAACTTTACGAACTAATTCCTTTATTGTTTCTCGTTGTTCATTTGAAGCTGTAATATCAAGAAATACAAGTTCATCTGCACCTTCATCACTGTATTTAGCAGCTAACTCCACTGGATCTCCAGCATCTTTAATGGATTCAAAATTTAATCCTTTAACAACTCTGCCATTTTTTACATCTAAACATGGAATAATTCGTTTAGTTAATGTCATGATAATCTCTTTGTCTCCTCAATTGTAATTTTATTTTCATAAAGTGCTTTTCCTAAAATTACACCCCATGCATTTCTTTCTTTCACTTTTGGAATATCATCAATATTAGAAATTCCACCACTTGCAATCACGTTTGCGTGATCTAGATCACAAGCATCTTGAAGAAATTCTAAATCAGGTCCTTCCAAAGTCCCATCACGATTAACGTTAGTTAAAAGAAATTCAGTAAATCCCACATGTAAAAATTCCTTCATGGAGTCAATTAATGAAATGTCAGTTGTGCTTTGCCATCCATGTGTTACAATAATTCCATCCTTATGATCAACTGAAATGACAATTTTTTTAGATCCTAATTTAGTTAACAAATTTTGTAATAATTCAGGTTCTTTGAATGCAAAAGTTCCAATTACAATCCTATCAGCAATTTCTAGTGCTTCTATAATGAGTGACTCTGAACGTAGGCCACCTGCAATTTCTATTGGAATAGATACTGAAGAAGCAATTTTTTTAATTAATTCAAGATTTGAGCCCAATCCCAAAGTAGCATCTAAATCAACTAGATGGATCATATCAGCTCCAGCATCTTCCCATTTTTTTGCAACGTTTATTGGATCATCACTATAAACAGTTTTTTGTTTGGGATCACCTTTGTAAAGTCTGACTACTTGTCCATTCATTAAATCAATTGCTGGAATCACTTTCATTTTTTACACACATTTAGAAAATTTTGTATCATAATTTTTCCAACATCACCTGATTTTTCAGGATGAAATTGAGTTCCAAAGAAATTATTTTTTTCAACAACTGCAGGAACTTTAACTCCATAATCAGATTCTGCAGTAATTACATTATCAAATTTTGGTTTTGCACGATAAGAGTGAACAAAATAAACCCATGAATTATTATTTACACCTTCTAAAATAGTTCCAGGTTTTTTAATTTCTAAATTATTCCATCCCATATGAGGTACTTTCATAGTTGATGGGAGTACTACAATTTCTCCATCAATTACATTAAATCCTTTTTCAATTCCTTCTTCACTTTTTTCAAAAAACATTTCCATGCCTAAACATATGCCTAGAACAGGAGTATTATCTTTCACATAATCAAGAAATTTAGTTTTTGAATTTTCATTAATACTTTTTATTGCAGGATCAAAATTTCCAACACCAGGTAATAACAATCCTGAATAAACATTTGGCTCATCAAAAGTAGTGATCACATCGACTGATGCGCCTGCTTGTTCTAGAGAATTTTTAAGGCTGAAAATATTTCCAGCTCCATAATCAAAAATTGCTAAATTCACCATTACATTGAACCTTTTGTACTAGGAATTCCTTTTTGTTTTTTATCATATGATGATGCTGATCTAAATGCAACTGCTAGAGATTTTATTGCAGATTCAACTTTGTGGTGATCATTATCTCCATACTTTACAGTAAGGTGAATACAGCTATTCAAATTTTGGAGTAATGATTGAAAAAAGTGTTCTAGATCTTCTTTAGAAACATTTTCGATTTTACTCCGTTTGATTGATAGAATCAATTTTGAAAAAGGTCGTTTTACAAGATCAATTGAAGCTTCAGCTAAAGACTCATCCATTGGAACAGATGCATAACTAAATCTTGTAATTCCACTTCTATTACCTAATGCTTTATCAATTGTCTGACCAATTGTAATTGCAGTATCTTCAATCAAGTGATGTTCAATTCCATCGTTAGATTTTGCATTTACTTTAAGATCCATCATTCCATGTTTTCCAAATGATATAATCAAGTGATCAATAAAATTAATTCCAGTTTTGATGCTAGTATTTCCTTTTCCATCGAGATTTACAGATACAGAAATAGTGGTTTCCTTAGTACTTCGATTTATTGATGCCTTTCTTTGGACCATATTTTTCACAGATTATCTGATATGATTTATTCTAAATTTAATACCTTTGGTAGCAAATCAATAGAGTCTAAAACAAGAATAGCCTCATTTTCTTCAAATAATCTTAATTTTTGCTGTGGGTTTTTACTTGTTCCAATTATTCCACAAAAAGTTGTTTTATGACCCAAATTTGTCGCTTTTTTAGCCATTATGAAATCTTCCATTGAATCACCCACATACAAACAAGATTTACTTTTCATTCCAATTATAGAATTTACAAGTGATTGTGGATTTGGTTTTGCAAGATCTCTTGATTCATCTTCTAAAAATACTGAATTTTTTAAATCGAATTTTTCTAGTAAATGTTTTAGTGAATAATTGACAGATTCCTTTCCTCTTCCAGTAACCATCGAAATTTGGTTATCAAATTTTTTTTCTAATTTTTTAGATAAATCATCATTAAAAATTATAATATCATTTTCAATTAAACCAGGATCAGAAAATTTTGAAATAGTATTAAATAATTTTGAATAAAGTTCTGGACCGTAAAACAGTTGATCAAATATTTGATACAAAATATTATTTTTGTGTGTGCCAGGATAAGATAACTGATTAATTATTTTAGAAATATCAATTTGATTTTTTAAAAAATTTTCAACTGATTTTATTCCCGTAGAATCAGAATTTTTTATTACAACATAGATGAAT